>CAMLSF010000121.1 GCA_946482615.1 uncultured Chromatiaceae bacterium
CATTTTAATGACCCCGCCAGATGCCTTTCGGGAAGTGTTCTTCTAAAAAGCCAGCGAGTTCTGCTTGTGGAACAGGCCGGGCAATCAGATAACCCTGAGCTATATCACAGCCCTGCTGACGCAATAACTCCAGCTGTTCGCGAGTTTCAACCCCTTCAGCCACGACTTGCAACTGCAGCTTTTGCACCATAGCTATGGTCGAGGCGATGATCTGAAAATCTGCAGCGTTTTCTAACATACCAGACAAAAAGCTTTTATCGATTTTAATGCAGTCCATTGGCATCTTTTTCAGATAACTTAATGATGAATAGCCGGTACCAAAATCATCGATAGCAAAATGAATGCCCATGGCTTTGATTTGCGACATGATGTTCAGCATGGTGTCAATACTTTGCACCAGGGTTCGCTCTGTCAATTCCAGCTCAAAATAAGAACCCTGTAGTTCATATTTATCCAGCAGGCGTTTTAATGTGGGGATCAGCTCAGGATCAACAAACTGCTCGGCCGATAAGTTGATGGCAATACGGAAATGATGCCAGCCGCTGTGCAATAAACTTAAGCACTGCTGCATGCACTGTTCAATGATCCAATACCCCAGCGGTACAATTTGTCTCGATTGCTCCAGTATGGGAATAAACTCATCTGGTGGCACCATACCCCGCACCGGATGACGCCAGCGGATCAGTGCTTCAAAGCCATACAAAGCGCCTGTTGCTATGGTCATCTGTGGCTGGAAATTGAGACTGAACTGGTTCAGCAGCAGCGCTTCTTTTAAATCCTGCTCCAGCAAAACCCGTTGCTGCACGCGCTGGTACATATCGAGGTTATAGGCCTGAGCACCATTACCGCCATTGAGTTTGACTTCATGCATGGCTAAATCGGCCTGACGTATTAAATCATCAGAGATCACTGATGCATCAATACTCATAGTTAAGCCAATGCTGGCAGTCATCACAAAATTTTGCTGGTCAATGGTCAAAGGTTGTTGAATACGCTGCAAAATTTGGCTGGCTAAATGAAAAGGGGTGTCCACATCGGTCAATTGCGGCAATACAAAAACGAACTCATCACCACCAAAGCGACATAATAAATCATTGGCTCTGCAGCAATCTTTTAAGCGTAACGCAACCAGTTTCAACAGCTTATCGCCGTAGGCGTGGCCTAAACTGTCGTTAATACGCTTAAAGTCATCTAAATCAACAAAAAGCACGGCCAAAAACTTCTTCTCTGCGCTTTGACTACTGAGCATACGCTCTAACTGATACTGCAGCATATTCCGGTTCGGCAGAGTCGTCAGTAGATCATACATCGCCACTTTTTCAAGTTCATTGGTATGTTGTTCGACTTTATGGTTCAGATGCTCCAGCTCAACACTCAGCTCTTCAGCGGCCTGGCGCAATAAATCCACTTCGTCCGGCCATAAGCTGGCTTGAAAATGACTTTGCTGACGAAAACCTGCATATTGTTTTTGGGAAAGCAGAGGCAAAGCTTTACTCAGAGTAGTTAACTTCAGGCTGATCCGTCTCATGATCAGATAAACCAAAACCACCATACAACCAAACAGGATCACAGAGGTAATAAGCAACTGACGCCGGTAGCCATTATTGGTGGCGACAAAGTCACTGATGTTATCGACCACAGTCAGATACATGCCTTTACTTTGCATTTCAAAGGCGGAGATCAGGTACTGTTGGCCATTGTATTCCAGTTCCAGTCCTTTGGTTAAGGCTAAATCAGCCTCCAGATCTGACACTATTTGTAGCAGAGCTTTTAATAACTCCGGATTTGAGCTGGAAATTAAGTCGCGGTTGATTTGTCCTGATTCTGTTCTGCTGGCACGGATCAGCGCCACATCTGAATTTAAGCTTTGGTGCAAAGCCGACAAAATATCCACCAGCGTTGTAGTTACTGTCATCACAGCCACTTCACCTGAACTGTTTAACACCGGCAAACTTAGCTGTTTGACACAAAACTGTACACACAAATTAGCAGTCAGCGGACTTTGTTGTTGCAGAACCTTTTGCACCAAAGCGGGTGAGAAATAAGGGGTTTGCTGACCACTACTGAACAGTAATTGTGTTGAACTATCATGCAACCAGATTTGCTCAATATTCAGATGCAATTGCATATTGGCACTTTGTTCGGCCAGTCGCTGAACGAAAGACGAAAAATCGGGTTGCTGGCTGAGTTGCACCAGATCAGCAAAACTTTCCAACCAAACCCGCAATTGCTGCTCTATGATGGTATTTTGTTGTACATACTGTTGCCGTGCCGACTCACGTTTTACCTGCTGCTGCCGATCAAACTCTTCACTCATCCGCATCAGACCGAGGCTGGTTTGCAGCACCGTCATACAAAGCAAAGCGCTGATGGTCGCCAGCAAAATTTTCCAGGGTAAACTAAAGACAAAAGGTCGCATAAAGATTAAAACCAGTACATCAGTTGCATGGCCCACATTTGCCAGTATTCAGAGGTGTTGTGTTGCAGATCAGGCATCACAGGGTAAGCCAGACGGGCTGTGCCTTTGACCCAATGATGCTCCATAGTTAAACGCAGATTATCTTTAAAATCATAGGTCAAACCTAAAGTGAGGTCGTCCTGGTAACCAAAATAAGCAGGCACCAAACCGCCTGTACTTTCAGAGAACTTTCGACCGCTGCGATCATCTTTATCCAAATCAAACAAATCCACACTCAGCAAAGCCCAGGTGCGGGGCAACAGATTGTAACGGCCCTGCAGATACCAGCCCTGGCTAAAACTGTTGCGTTTAAAGCCGGGAGCATAAAAATCGCTGATATCCAACCTTTCCTGCATCCATTCGCTACTCAACTCCCAATACTCAGCAGCGTAACGACCATTGAACATCACCCTTTGTACTGTCATAGCGCCGTCGTTGTAATAATCCAGCTCCGCTTTTTCGTAAGTGAAATCTGAATCAAGCAACGAGACACCCAGCTGCCAGGCAGACTGAGCCGGGCGCCAGAATAAACTGGCCTGGTGCACATAATCCTGTTCTGCATCTCCCAGTGCCAATTGGCTCAGCAGAATTTGGCTTTGCTCTTTACTTAAATTGGTTGCCCCCCAGCTCCAGTTCAGTTCTATTTCACCAAAACTAGTATTGCGGGTAGCTTTAAAAGCCAATCCGTCACTGCCTACTGCAATATCCCGGAAGGAATCAAAATAAACAGATTGTGGCAGCACTATGGCATTGCGGGTAAAAGGTACATCGCGGGTAGCGGAATAAAGCCAATGCTGATTTTTAAAACGTCCGACAAACATATCCAGCCGCCAGTCAAAATCACTGTGTAAGGTCCAGTCTAAAAACAGGTAATCCAGTCTGGTCCCTCTGGTGTAACGACGGCCACCGTCCAGATAGACCACCTGTCCAGCCAACCGCAAGGTGTCCGATAAAGCCCAGGACATATTGACGCCCAGATCGGTCAGCTCAGCAGAAATACTGTCATCCAGATTGACAAAGTTGGTTTCAGGAGCCTGGATCAGGCCCTGAGAAATAAAACCATGCCATTGCACTTTATCTGTATTAAGCCCTTCTGCCTGCAACTGCGATACAAAGCTCAGCAGCAGTAAAAGGCACAGCTTACTGCGTAACACGAATGACTTTAAGCTTGGATAGTTCATCTGAATTCTCGATATAACCGATCGCACCTTCGGTATTAGCTACCATTTCGCGCATTTGTTGTTCAGAGGTCAATACAACAGGTGCTGACCCTAAACCTGAATAAGTTATTTTTTGCCAGATCCTGTCCAATTGATAAGGAAACATCTGCAATTTTTCTTTGGCAAAGGTCTGATGTACGGGATTTTTTGCAGGCAACACAAATACCCGGACCGCAGTACCATCAGGCCAGTTTTGTTGTCGCATTGAATAGATACCGCGCAGCTGAGTGACGGTCAGCTGGTCCATGGGCACGGCAGGATGAGTCACCACTTCTGTCGCTAAGGCATAACCAGTCCAAAGCACAGCACAAGCAGCAACAAACTTGATCTTCACGTCTTTGTTGATCCTCAAGGCTAAAGAATACTGAACGGCCAAAAAACTTTCTGAAAAGTGCTCATATCAGACGCTGATTGTCCGCGCTCAGTATAGTAGCAGCGCCTGAAATTGTATTGTAACCTTGAAAAAAAAGTAGTGTTTTCAGTGGAGTGAGAACACAGAGGGAAATTATTCCCTCTGTGTGGTACAACAATTAGTAACGCGGGCTGACTTCAAATACAGTTAAGCTACCACTGACTTCGTTCGCCATCAGTAACAATGCCTGACCTGTGGCACTTTGTGCAGCTGGCACAAACACCAGACTTTCAGGGCCTAAATCACCGGCTTGCTGGTAATCGCCACTGACTTCGGCAGGCACTGCATCGTCATCAATCTCATACACAGCATCAAAGTTACGGTTATGGAAGTAGTCGACAAACTTAGCATCGTAAGGATTGCTGATATCGTAGACGAAAATGCCGCTTAAGCGCTCTGTGCCAATAAAAGCATAAGTTTTATCGCCTACCTGGCCAATAGTCACAGCTTCAGGTTCAGGACCTTTATCATCCGAGCGGCTGTCGCCTTCAACACTGGTATGGTTAGTATTAAATAACTCCCCATGAATACCGGAACTGATACGTTCAAAATCTGAACCACTGTCAAATACCAGGTTGCCGTTTTGATCCCAGATACTGAACGAACGGGCGCCGTAAGCATACAAGGCGTCATAGTCGCCGTCTGCATTCTGTCCCAGCGCCGTAGTCACATTCAAACGACCCAACCCATCGTTACTGTAGAAACTGGCCTGTTTGGCAATTAAATCTGCAGAACGTGGTAAATCTCTGACCCGGGATTCTTCAGTATAAGCATCCCAATCCCGTGCATCCCCTTCGTTCGCGCTGACAATAAAAGTAGCGCCTTTCCAGTTGTAGCTGGCCAAAGTATCAGGTTGATAGATGCCAAAAACACCAGGATAAGTGCTGAGTTTTACGCCATCTCTGTTGCTGACATCCAGCGCATTCTTTGGCTGGCTGTAATCTTTAAAGCCTAAAGCCACCACTTTGCTGATCTCTTTATCAATCAAATCCACCACGGCCAGTGCATTATTTTCCTGCAAGGACACAAAAGCAGTTTTGCTGTCGCTACTGACCGTAATGTATTCAGGCTCTAAATCCTGCGCTACTGTTGTGCCTGCCGGTGCTGCAAACTTCACGCCTTGCGCAGCCAAATCAGCCTGATCTGCATTAAAAGCTGTAAAGTTTAAAAGAGTAGCCTGATCAGCAGCCACTCCGGCGTTAATGGTAATAATGCCAACCGATCCTTCAGGATCAACACTATAGTCTGATTCTGGTTCAGCTTCGTTCGCCACTAACAGCATGCTGCCGTCCGGAGTGAAAGTCACCATATCAGGCAAAGCCCCTGCTTTGACCGCTTTAACAAAGACTGGTGTTGCGGCGCTGATATCGTAAAAAAGCACAGCTCCGGGAGAAGATTTCACCGCATTTTCAGCCGCTACAGCTAACAGGTTACCAGAGATCGCAATGGAGTTGGCAAAACCTAAAGTCAGGGTTTCATCTGTGCCGCCGGCGTTTTTCACAGTGACAGTCGCAGGCATAGCCAAAGGTGTGCTGGTTAAGGTATTGGCAGTAATAGCATCTGTCAGTTCAGAGCTTGTAATGCCGGACGCATCCAGAATTTCAACTCTGTTGGCCGCACCATTAACGACATAGATACGTTTGGAAGTACCGTGATATTGAGTAATTTCAGCAGCACCTGCGCCGTAAGTACCAGTAACAAAACGGGCTACAGCTTTAGTGCTGATCCCTGTTTGCGCATCCTGGCCCGGAGTTCCTGGTGTACCAGGAGTACCTGGCTGCCCTACAGCACCATCAGAACCCTGAGGTCCTGTCGCACCATCATCGCCGTCCAAAACACAACCAGATAAACCTAAAGCTATGGCCGAAGCCAGTAACGTAAAGCGTAACGCAGAGAATTTCATTTTCGGTAAAGTCCTGTTTTATATAAAAAATCAGGCCTTACCCTAAAGTTGACTTATGACGGTTCAGTGACGTTTGTATGAAAACTTAATGAATAAGGGGCCGGTGAAGGCCCCTTGCCGGATAAAACTCAATAGGCAACACAAAAGCGTTGATTGGCATGCCGGTTTTGCTCCGCTTCATCCAGCATAGCCACAGCAAAATCTCCGGTAGAAATACGGCTTTTGCCATCAGCATCAGTCAGTAATTGATCCTGACCTAAACGAAATAATCCTGTTTTTTCTCCAGGAAAAATTTCAGCAGCAGGCGATAAGTAACTCCAGAGTTGCTGAGTTTGAGCCTTGAGTAATTGCAACGCCTGATAAGCCCCCCGGGCAGACCCCAGATAAGCAGCAGGGAAATCCGGACTGTGGAGTAAGATCTGGCCTGGCGCATACTCAAGTGAAGCCGCGCCCCCCACTACTAATAAACGTGGCACTTTGGCTTCTGTGCTGGCCGCTAAAATCGACTGAAAACCTTGCACATAATAAGAAGCCACATCAGATTCTTTATGGCCACTAAAAGCGCTTAGCACCAGATCCACTCCACTTAAAGCCAAGGTCAGAGCTGCGGTGTCCAGTACATCCACTTTCTCAGCAGTTAAACCAGTAGCGACCCCGATGCGCTCTGGACGACTGACCAAGGCTTTGACCTGATGTCCCCGGCTTAAAGCCTCTTTTGTCAGCGCTGAACCAATAAAACCTGAGGCGCCAATAATAGCGATTTTCATAGCATTTTCTCCGTTTGAGTGAATGGCGCTTATTATCAGGCCCGACATTGATTTGAAAAACATGTCAATACATAATTTACTGTTATCAATTTAAAAACAATGAATCAAATGCAGCTATCGAATATTGATCTAAACGCCGTTCCTGTATTTTTGGTGCTCGCAGAGGAGCGCAGTTTTACCGCAGCGGCAGAGCGACTGGGGTGCACGAAAACCAGAGTTAGTCTGCAAATCAAAGCTCTGGAGGCCAGGCTTGGCGTCGCCTTGTTCCGTCGTACCACCCGCCAGGTCAGTCTGACACAGGCGGGCGAACAGCTGTATCAGCATGCTTTACCTTTACTGCAACAATTGACTCAGCAACTGATGGAAGTACAAAGTTCAGAACAGGGTTTAAGTGGAACTTTAGTGATCAGCGCACCAGAAGACTATGCCCAGCAAGTACTGGTACCGGCCTTACTGGCATTTCGTCAGCAACACCCGGCGTTGGCTTTTGAATTAAAAAGCAGTGATCAGATCAAAGATTTGGTCAAAGAAGGTATAGATTTATCCATCAGAGCAGGTTGGCTGAAAGACTCCAGCCAAAAAGCTATTGCTTTGGGCAGCTTTGAACAATGGTTAGCCGCCTCTCCTCTTTACCTGCAACAGCATGGGGTGCCCACAGAGCCTGCAGAGTTGCCGCAGCACAACTTTATCTGCTTTAGCTTATTGCCATCGGCCTTGCACTGGAGCTTCAGTAAAGGAGCGGAAGAAATACAGGTGCAGATGCGTAGCCAAATCAAAGCTGGTTCAACGGCCTCTGTGACAGCTTTACTGAAAGCCGGAGCTGGACTTGGAGTGATCACGGACTACAGTGCAAAGCGACTGATACAACAGGGCGAATTACAGCGGGTTTTACCCCTGTGGCAGTTGCCGAAAGGAGGGATTTACGCCGTCTATCCTCCGGGTCAGTTCCGCCCGGCCAGAGTCAGGCTTTTTGTTGCATTTCTCAGAGAATGGTTGACACAGTCTGGTGTTTGACAAGAAAAAAGGGCCCATTAAGGGCCCTGAAATCACCAGGAACAGTGATGCATGCAACAAGTTTAAGCCTGTTCAGCATGCAGACTTCAGTTTGCAAAACTGTGACAACGGAGCGAAACTTTGATGAAAACTGGCTTAAAACATAAATCGAATCATGGTTTTACCATGGCTTGTTGAATTTGATACTTAGCTAACAACAACTGCCATTCCTGATCCTGCGGCATAAACCGTATCACCTGCTGCAAAAACTGATACAACTGCGGATCGGTTTTTTGATTCAGATAAAGGGCCAGATCAAAATACAATCCACGTTGCTCTCCCCAATCAATTATATAAGGTGCTTTTAAATGGTAAGTCAGCAAAGCGACCTGCTGCTTCGGAGCCGCATCAGCGTTGATGAACAGAGCACAACTTAGCCACAAAATACCAAATCGAACCCACATAAACACAGATCCAAAAACATAGTAGTTTGAGACTAGATAAGTTTTAAGCACAGAGCCAGCGGCTTTAGCTTTGCAACTCAATTAAACCAGGCTCCGCCTGAACTCTTTAGAGTAAAGGGACAAAAAACAACATAGCCACAGCTGCGGGCAGACTGTGGCCAGATCTCACCAGGTCCCCAAATTCCTTATTTAGCCTGGAGCAAGCTGACTAATGCCTGCCCTACAGCAGCGGCAGATTGTGGGTTCTGGCCAGTGACTACCCTCTGATCCACCACCACTTTAGATTGCCAGTTTTCAGCAGCACTGTAGCTGGCACCACGTTGTATCAGCTGATCCTGCAAGGAGAATGGCACCACCTGGGTTAATTTTGCCTGATCTTCTTCAGTGTTGCTAAAGCCTGTCACTTCTTTACCCGCAATCAGATAGCTGCCGTCCGCCAGTTTGATATTTAATAAAGCCGCCGGACCATGACAGACAGCTGCCACTATGCCGTTGTTCTGATATAAATCGGCTGCAAATTTTTGTAACGCCTTATCTTGTGGAAAATCCCACATGGTGCCGTGACCACCGGCGAACAACACGGCTTTGTAGTCTGACGCTGTTAAATCAGCCAGCTTCAGCGTCTGCTGCAGCTTGGTATTGTGTTGGCTGTTCGCCATAAACCACTGGTTGGTGGCATCTGCTTCTGCCAGACTACGCTCGTCCACAGGAGCTTTGCCACCAGCAATGCTGGCAATATCGACCTCAATACCTGCATCTACCAGTTCTTTATAGGGGTGTGTGACTTCCCCCATCCAGTAACCGGTTTTTTCACTGGTCGTGCCCATTTGGCTGTGACTGGTGACCACTATCAGTACTTTTTCCGCGGCCATAGTGAAGCTGCTGCCCAATGCCAGAGCTGCTGCCAGTCCCAGTTGTATCATGCGTGTCGATAATGTCATATGTTCACCTCTTTACTGTAAATTGGGTTGTAGATTTGATGGTGCTTAGTGTGCAGCAGAGCTAAACTGCAAAGAAGTGAATTGATTCAATAACAGCTATTCAAATTATGAATATTAAAAATAAAGACCTGAATTTACTGCTGCTGTTTAAAGTGCTGTACGAAGAACTGAATGTCAGTTCTGCAGCGAACCGATTGAATCTGAGCCAGCCAGCACTGAGCCATAAACTGAATAAACTTCGCCACGAATTTGCCGATCCGCTGTTTGTCCGTGCTGCCAGAGGTTTAACTCCAACCCCTAAAGCCATTAGTATCTCTGCCGAAATTCTGCAACTGGTGTCCTCGCTGGAAGGTTTTTATCAGCACCAAAGCGGCACTGACTTTTTAACTCAGACCGACAGACTGGTGATCTACAGCACCGACTATATAGAAAGTTTATTACTGCCCGGCTTACTGGCTTTACTGGCAGACCAAGCCCCTGCGGTGCAACTCGTTATTCGGCACACTCAGGGAGTTTTACCTAAACAACAGTTAGAGCGTGGCGATTGTGATCTGGCTATCGCTGGCTTTTATCGGGATTTGCCGGAAAGCTTTTATCAGCAAAAACTACAGACTGAAGAATTTGTGGTTGTGTTGCGTTCCCAACATCCACTGGCACAACAACAGCTTAGTCTGGACAACTATTGTCAGGCACGTCATATAGTCACTACTTTGACGGGAGATCTGGATGGTCTGGTGGATCAGGAGTTGGCTAAATCAGGCCTAAAGCGTCAGGTCTGTGCCGGGCTCTCAGGTTTTTTATCACCAGCTCACGTTGTCACCAGCAATGATCTGTTACTGACCTGTTTAAAATCAGTCGCTGATATAGCGCAAAAGGCAAATCCGGAGTTGTTGATCAGGGCCTGTCCTGTGGTATTACCTGCAGTGCAAATCAGCCAGGTCTGGCATTCCAGAACACAAGACGATCCATTAAGACGCTGGTTAAGGCAACAGATCCATCAGCTATTAACCGGGCAATAAAAAAAGCCGGCCAGTGAAGTGACCTCACAAAGCCGGCTTTTTTAATCAGAACACTCAGAAACTAACGCGAAGTCCTAAAGCACCAGAACGGCCACTATTACCACGGGCGCCATCCGCACCACGATGGGTAATACGTTGCTGATCAAACAGGTTTTCCACTTTGCCATACACCTGAGTGAAATCATTTACGCGGTAAGTCAGACTCCAGTCCACACTAAATAAAGAGTCTGTGGCTAAAAAGCGGTCATCCTCGCCAGCCCGTTCACAGGTTGTGGTTGAACAACTGCCATCGACATAACTGAAGGCCAGATAAGATTGCCACAAGTTGTCGTATTCCACGCCCAGCTGGACCGAACCTATATGTTTGGGTGTGTAATCCAGAATATCGCCTTTTTGTACACCACTGGCAGTATCCGATGCTTTAGTGTACTCACCATCTGTATAAGTGTAGGTCGCGCGAATTGGTATCACATAAGCGCCCTGACGGTAGACTTCACTAAAAGCACCAATTTCGACACCATAGACTTCTTTTGAACCGGTTTGCTGAGTGCCATCCACCACGCCACCGGGACAAGGGTTTGCCACCAGACAATTACGCAGTGCGTTGCTGTAATCGCTGTAGAAAGACACTATATCCACACCTGTGTGATCCCGACGGAAACGCACACCAGCTTCATAGTTGTCGCTTTCTTCCCCCTTAGTGCCCTGACTCGCGCTGTTGCCCGGAGGAGCAAAACCCTGATGCGCTCCCGCAAGCAAAGTCCACTCATCGTTCAGGCTATAGTTCACCCCCAAACCCGCTGTCGTTTTGCTTAACTCATTGCTGTTTAATGCCGTTTGTTCAACATTCAGATTGGCTCTGCTCTCTATGTCTTCAGTGCGAACTACAGGCAAGAAGATCCAGTTCTGAT
>CAMLSF010000122.1 GCA_946482615.1 uncultured Chromatiaceae bacterium
CCCTCAGTACCGACAAGCGGGCCTGAGCTGTTGGGGATAAAGGGGCGTGATAAAGCAGCACACAATGGGAGACAGCACTGCCACGGCCGACCCGGCCTCTTAGCTGGTGCAACTGAGCTAAACCTAAACGTTCCGGGTTTTCGATGATCATCAGGCTGGCATTGGGTACATCTACCCCTACTTCAATCACAGTAGTGGCGACCAACAAATCCAGCGTACCTGCTTTAAAATCGGCCATCACCTGCTGCTTTTCGGCGGCTTTTAGTCGGCCATGCACTAAACCTATACGTAAATCCGGTAATGCAGCTGTCAGTTCAACTGCTGTCATCTCAGCGGCCTGACATTGCAGTTGCTCTGACTCTTCAATCAAAGTACAAACCCAATACGCCTGACGACCTTCATTCTGCACGGCCTGACGCACCCGCTCTGTCACTTCGCCGCGCCGACTATCCGGTAACACTACAGTGGTGACAGGTGTGCGGCCCGGTGGCAGTTCATCTATTACAGAGGTATCTAAATCGGCATAAGCTGTCATGGCTAAAGTGCGGGGTATAGGGGTGGCGGTCATCACCAGCTGATGCGGGTAAAAGCCGGTATCTGCGCCTTTTTCCCGTAGTTCCAATCGTTGATGTACACCAAATCTGTGCTGCTCATCGATAATGACCAAAGCCAGTTGCTGAAACTGCACCTGCTGCTGAAACAAAGCATGAGTACCTATCACCATGTGGGCTTCACCAGTTTGAACAGCGGCCAGCTGCAGCTGTTTTTGTTTGGCAGAGGCTTTACCAGCCAGCCAGGCAATTTGATAACCCAAAGGCTCCAGCCAGGCTTTAAAGGTGTTGGCATGCTGCTCAGCCAACAGCTCAGTGGGCGCCATCAACGCTACCTGAGCGCCACGGCTCAGCACTGTTAAGGCCGATAAAGCCGCGACCAGAGTTTTCCCTGAGCCGACGTCCCCTTGCACTAAACGCAGCATGGGTTTGGTTTGGGCTAAATCATGACGGATTTCGTGAATGACTCTTTGCTGAGCTGCAGTTGGCGCAAAAGGTAAAGCCGCTAAAAATTGCTTATTTTGCTGCTCGTCCACGACAAAACTGCGGCCTTGTTGTACCCGGCATTGCTGACGTAGTTGCAGCATAGAAAGTTGTTGCGCGACCAACTCCTCAAAAATCAGTCGTTGTTGGGCCGGATGTTGACCTTGTTCCAGCAGTTGCAACGAGGCATCAGGTGGTGGTCTGTGCAGATAAAACAAGGCATCGGACAAAGACCAGCTGTTCTGGCCCAGCACCGGCGCTAAATATTCGGTTGGGCTGCTACGCTGTAATACCTGCAAAGCGGCCTCTGTTAAATTACGCCAGCTGTTTTGTTTTAACCCTTCAGTGCTGGGGTAAACCGGGGTCAGAGTTTCGGCCACATCCTGTTCAAAGCCGTCTTTTAATACTTTGTATTCAGGGTGCATCATTTCAAAACCACGCATCCCCCTTTTCACTTCACCAAAGACTCTTAAGGTGACACCTGGCGTGACGGCATTTTTTTGTGCTGCATTAAAATGGAAAAAACGTAAGGTCAAGTGGCCGGAGCCATCACGAAGAGAGACCAGCCAGCTGCGTCTTTTACCAAAAGTAATTTCGCTGCTGATCACTTCGCCCTGCACTGTGGCTGTTTGCTGCGGCCACAAATCAGCTATGGGGTAGAGGCGGGTGCGGTCTTCGTAACGTAAAGGTAAGTGGAAGAGTAAATCCTGCACACTCTGAATACCCAGCTTATGCAGCAGTTCACTGACTTTGGCGCCAACACCTTTCAACTGGCTGACGGAGAGGCTATCCAGAGCTGTTACTGTCAAGATAAATCCCTTTAGGTACTAAAAACTAAGTGGCTGATAACAGTCAGTTTAACCTGTGATCGTTATAGGGCATAGCCACAGCTGAGAGTTAACTGTGTTTTGCGGTTAATCTTGAGATACTGACTCTTCATCAGCCAGGTAGGTTGGACCATGTTTAAGTGGGTCGAAAGCATAGAGTTTTTTTACAGTACCGTCCTGCACCATGGATTCTATAGCTTGTTCAATTCGCCCCTTTAACGCCAGGTGTGGACTCTTTTTCGATAAGCCAATATTGATAAAACGTTTTTCTACAACAGAAAAATCAACAGGTGCTCGTTTAAACTGAAAATGCAGCTCTTTATGGTCTGCTATCACATCCAGTGAACTTTGAGTTGGCACCACTAAAGCATCAACCCGGCTACGTTGCAGCATTTCAAAGCCGGTTTCTATGCTGTCAATTTCGACATGGCGTTTGGAGGTCTTTATCAGTTGCATCAGGCTGGGGTGATAAGTGTAATTGCGCACTGTCGCCAGGCTTAAAGATTCAAGCTGATTAAAATTACGGATTTGGCGTTGATCGTCCCCTTTTAAATACAGCGACTCAGGAATACGTTCGTTGTAAGGCATCAGGTACATATACTGAGCCCGCTCTTCGGTGAAGTTCAAATTACTCATTAAATCCGCTTCACCTGTCTGCATTTGACGGAAGCAGCGTGCAGAAGGGGTTCTGGGACTGAATTTCAACTGAAAACCAGCACGTTTGGCCAGTTCCTGCATCAAATCCACCGAAGGGCCATAAGGGGCTTTGCCAGTTTCATAGGCATGAAAACGCGAGAAATGATCCAGACACCAGGTTAACACTGGTGTCTCTGCAGCGGCTGCCAGCCGGGGTAGTGCCAGCAATAAAATACAACACAGGACCTTAGTCACTCGGTTTGCCTTCATTAGACAGGAGCTGTTGTTTTCCCTGTTAGTTGGTTGACGGCACTTCCATCACGCCATCAATTTCAATCTGAGCGCCACGGGGTAAAGCACTGACCTGTACTGCGGCACGCGCAGGGTATGGTGCGCTGAAATGTTGGCTCATAATTTCATTGACGGTCGCGAAGTTGGATAAGTCCGTCAGAAAAATATTCACTTTGACCATGTCATTTAAACTGCCGCCAGCGGCCTGACAGACGGCTGCCAGGTTTTCAAATACCTGCTGGGTTTGTTCAGCAAAGTTTTCAGACACCATCTGCATAGTGGCTGGTACTAAAGGGATCTGACCAGATAAATACACTGTAGTGCCAATTTTGACAGCCTGGCTGTAGGTGCCTATAGCGGCAGGGGCTTTATCTGTACTGATGATCACTTTTGACATAACACTTATTTCCTTCTGTAAACTTTAAGCACTTCAGGCAAGACGCGGATTTTGCGCATGACGTTGGCTAAATTAATACGGTCGCGCACAGACAAAGTGATTTTGATGACGTATTCGCCTGTGTCTCTGTCGTCGGTCGACAAGTCCTGAATATTGGAATCCTGTGAGGCTATCACTGTCGTCAGTTTGGCCAGGACACCGGGTTGGTTGACAATAAAGACCCGGATATCACATAAAAACTGTTTATCGCCGGTTTTATCCCATTTTACCGGGAAGTATTTACCCGGCTCTTTTTCCCAGCCACGAATATTACGGCATTCAACACGGTGCACGTTCAGGCCTTTGCCCGGCGTGGCGTTGGCAGCAATTTCGTCACCCGGAATAGGGCGGCAACATTTGGCGAAGGTCAGTAACATACCTTCAGAGCCAATAATAAAAGCTTTGGTTTTTTGGTTGGCCGGATTTTCTGCAGGTAAAGCTTCTTCGCCAGAGTCAAACCCACCCATCAGGCGCCGCGCCACAGCTATAGGCAGCTGATTGCCTAAACCTATTTCAACCAAGAGTTCGTCCAGCGATTTTTGTGTGGTGCTTTGCAGTACCTGCTCAATACGTTCTGGCGGAATAGATTCGAGTTTGACATCCCCCAGGGCTGAGGTCAGTAAACGCCGGCCCAAACCAACAGCTTCGCTAAGCTGTTGTTTCTTCAGATAATTACGAATACCTAAAATAGCACGGCTGGTGACCACATGGTTCAGCCAGTTGGCATTAGGTTTACCGCCCGGACTGGTAATAATTTCCACCGTCTGGCCTGTTTCCAGAGGTTTGTTCAGCGGATAAGGTTTGCGGTCCACCCGGGCGCCTACACACTTATTGCCTATGTCGGTATGCACTGTGTAGGCAAAATCGACCGCATTGGCACCTATAGGCAGTTCAACAATCTGACCTTTAGGGCTGAATACATAAAGCTCGTCCGGATACAGCTCGGATTTAACGTTTTCAACAAATTCGTAAGTGTTACCCGAGCTTTGTTGCAGCTCCAGCAAACTTTGCATCCAGCGCTGGGCGCGGATTTGTGCTGTAGTATTTTTGTTTTCGCCTGCGCCTTTGTAGGACCAGTGTGCGGCTATCCCTTTATCCGCCATTTCATCCATTTCACGGGTGCGCATCTGAATTTCCACCGGAATACCGTGTGGACCTATCAGGGAGGTATGCAGGGACTGATAACCGTTTTGTTTGGGAATGGCGATATAGTCTTTAAAACGGCTTTCTATCGGCTTAAACAGGTTATGCACTACGCCCAGCACCCGGTAGCAATTGTCTATGCTGTTGATGATGACTCTGAAGCCATAGATATCCATCACATCGTTAAACATCAGCTCTTTGCTTTTCATCTTGCGATAGATGCTGTACAGATGTTTTTCGCGGCCTGCGACTTCGGCTTCTATGCCTGCAGCTTTAATACGTTGCTCTATTTCCGACTGGATTTTTTCAATAATTTCTTTGCGGTTACCGCGGGCCTGTTTGACTGCGGTTTCCAGAGCGCGATAGCGCATTGGGTATAAAGCGCGGAAGCCCCAGTTTTCCAGCTCGTTTTTAATATTATGAATACCCAAACGGTTGGCGATAGGGGCATAAAGTTCCAAAGTTTCACGGGCAATACGACGGCGTTTTTCTGGTTTGAGAGCACCTATGGTGCGCATATTATGAGTGCGGTCGGCCAGTTTAATCAGAATAACGCGAATATCCTGCGTCATCGCCATAAACATTTTTTGCAGGTTGGTAACTTCGAACTCTTTGATATCTTTGAATTTTACTTTATCGAGTTTACTGACACCCTGCACCAGTTCGGCGACGGTTTCGCCAAACATGCGGGTTAAATCTTCTTTGCTGACGGGGGTGTCTTCAATCACATCGTGCAGTAAGGCTGCCATCAGGGTTTCGTAATCCATGCGCATTTCGGCAAGGATGCTGGTGACTGCCACAGGATGAGTAATATAAGGTTCGCCGCTGGAGCGGATTTGAGGCGCATGAGCGTCGCGGGCTACAATATAAGCCTGTTGTACCAGAGCAACCTGCTCGGGCGGCAGGTAAGCGCTGATTTGATTTTTCAGGCCTTCAAACAAATACATCCGAAACTCCCCAATACGCACAACGCTTTGGCGTGTTCCTTTGAATATACGTGGATTTCGAGCTATTGCCAACGGCCGGATACCGTTGGCACAGGAAGGAACTCAGATTATTCGTCAGAACCTATAATTGCAGCCACTGCCGCCATTTCAGAGGCTTCTTGCTGTAACTGTTCACGACGTTCCTGCTGGTCCAGAATACTGTTGGTGATAAAACCTTTTTCGATTTCACGTAAGGCCACCACAGTTGCTTTATCGTTTTCCGGGTCAACCATGGCTTCTTTGCCTTCAACAGCAAGTTGACGGGCACGACGTGAGGCCACCAGAATTAAATCAAAGCGGTTACCAATTTTATTTACTGCATCTTCAACTGTTACGCGAGCCATCTGCCACTCCGGTTAATCTGGGTCTGAATAAAGACCGCATAGTCTACTCTAATTCGTTTCGTTCGCCAACAGGCCTGAAATTAACTTCTGTTGCCGTATCGCTTGTTTGTTTTGTTTTAATCTTTGGCTTTGAATAATGCCGGAGAACTGCTGCAACGCCAGCTCCAGATCATCATTCACTACCCAATAATCGTATTCACCGGCATGGCTGATTTCGTCCCGGGCTTTAGCCATGCGCCCTGCTATCACTTCAGCGCTGTCCTGACCGCGTTGATTCAGCCGTTGTTCTAACGCTTTAACACTGGGTGGCAGAATAAAAATGCTGGTGATAAAAGGCAGTTGCTGTTTGATCTGGCGGGCACCTTGCCAGTCGATATCCAGAAATACATCTATGCCCTGGGTGAGTTTATCGGCCAAGGCTGCTTTGGAGGTGCCGTAATAATTACCAAAAACTTCAGCCCACTCAATAAACTGCTCTTGTTCAATCAATTGTTTAAAGGTCGGAACATCAGTGAAATGATACTGTACACCATTTGTTTCGCCCGGACGTGGCGAGCGGGTGGTGTGAGACACACTCAGTTGCATATCGGCATGTTGCTTCAGAAGCGCGTTGATCAGCGTGGATTTTCCCGCCCCGCTTGGCGCTGAAATAATAAATAAGTTACCTAATAAATCCTGCATGCCTGCCACCTTGATATTCAAAAGGCGATTTTAGCCGCATCGCTGCTGCGCTGCCAACAGCTAAACTTTTATTTCGTGACGGCGCGTGTCAAATCTGACGGTGGGGTTATGTCGAAACTCGTATATAAAAAAAGTGTGTTGGAGGAAGGTGCATGTGGTATGGCAGTATCGCTAGTTGGCTCAGAAACTGGTTTTTTTATGCTTTCATCCTCCTGTTATTCTCTGAAGTTGAGGAGGCAGGATAGCCCTTGCTCATCGCATGGCATGGTAGAAATTCGTTTGCTAAGCTCTTGATATAAAACACGTGGTCTTTCAATAGTTGTTTCATTTGCGAAACAGCAGGGGCGCTCATGGCAAATATATATGTGTTTGGAGCGTTTTGTCTCTGTCAAAGCTCCCGCACGTTGAAATACAACGACATAGATGTTTCTCTGGGGAGCCGGGCTTTTGATCTTTTAGCTGCATTAGTTGGTGCCAATGGCCAGGTTCTTACCATAAAGGAATTGATGGCTATTGCCTGGCCAAACTCAATAGTTGAATCCAGCAATGTACGTGTCCAGGTGGCACATATCCGTCGCGCTCTGGAGGCTTGCTGTGCTGACAAGCGTTATATAGCCAGCGTGGCTGGGCGGGGTTATTGTTTTGTTGAACCAGTAGATCGTTTTACCAGAACAACAGAAAACATTTTAACGGCGGACTCTGCTGGCAAGGTGTTACAGGCATCAGTTGTTGTGGAGGCAAGAGCGCAAGCAAAATTACCAGCACCATTAAAGGTCGTTGTCGGAAGACAAAGCTGTATTGTCGAACTTTCGGAATTGGTTCGGAACAAGTCCTTGATTACTCTTTTAGGCCCAGCTGGCGTTGGTAAAACAACGCTGGCAGTGCTTGTAGCATATGAAGTACAAAAAGACTTTGACAATAACGTCTTTTTTGTAGATTTGAGCACAGTGAGCTGCCTTGAAACAGTGATTGTGGCGTTAGCTTTAGCCGTTGGTTACAAGACATCGGGTGTCGATTTATTGCCAGGGTTGCTGGATTTTCTCTTAACAAGAAAGACGCTAATTCTTTTCGATAATTGTGAGCATGTCATTGCTGCAGTGGCAACCATCTGCATGCAAATTACAGAAAGCATCAGCAATGCAACTTTACTTACCACCAGTCGGGAAGCATTGCGACTCAGTAATGAGTTTGTGTACATGGTGAACCCTCTGCAGTGCCCGCCTGAAGCTGCGTCGGTTACTGCACAGCAAGCTTTGCTTTGGCCCGCTATTCAGTTGTTTATGTTTAAGGCCAATGAAGGGGGCGCGAACAGTATTCTGGCTGATGATGATGTTGCTTGCGTCGCCGAGCTATGCCATCGCCTGGATGGCAATCCTCATGCAATAGGATTGGCTGCCAGCAGGGTTGCTACATTTGGAATCAAGGGGCTTGCAAATTTAGTTTCGAAACAGTTTGTTTTGTATTGGCAGGGCCGTCGTGATCTTTGTCCACGTCAACAGACCGTAGAGGCAATGATTGGCTGGAGCTATCATCTTCTTAATGGACGCGATCAGCAGATATTGTGCAGGCTTGCTGTATTCCATGGAGAATTTCCAATAGAAGCAGCTATTGCTGTGGCCTCTGATGATGAGTTTGATGCCTTTGAAGTGAGTGAAGCAATTGCCAACCTTGCAGATAAATCATTGATAAAGTTGGTTTTTGATTATAACCAAACCCAGGTAAGGTTATTTGAAACTACAAAAGCTTTTGCACAGGTTCGACTTTCCAGATTTCAAAATAAAGACCAAATAGCCTTTCGGCATGCACTCTATTATGCAGAACAGCTACGTCTGTTTGTCGCCCAACAAGAGGCTATAGGACAGGGATTGCCGGACCTAATGATCAATTTACCCAAAGTAGGCAATGTTCTTGCTGCATTAGAGTGGGTTTATTCTCAGAGGCAGGATCTTATGCTTGCCACAACGATCAGCTGTATGGCGGCACCACTTTTTCTGGAATTAAGCTTGTTGCAGGAGAGTCAGCGTTGCTGCGAAAGAGCGTTGGATCTGCTGCCTGAGTCACTTAAATCAACCGGGACTGAATTATGCCTGCTGACCTCTTTAGCCATTACTTATTATTCCTCGGGGAATTACGATGGTAACTTGATTGCCGTGGTTGAAAAAGGATTAAAACTATCCCAGGACTTGCAGGATACCAAATCCATGTTTCACCTTCTGGCTGGTTTTCATTTAGCGATGATAGCCAATGGCAGGATTCATGATTCAATGTCTGTCATGAGTCAATATGCACAGGAGGTTAAGCAAGGTGGCGAACGTGCTGAAGCAATAATTGCGCATTGGATGGACGGTTCATCCAGACATTTTTCAGGGCAGCAGGCTGTTGCTGACGAAAGCTTTTCTGCAAGCTCGATTCTTTTAGCTCATCATTCGTTGCGTCCTTTACTCTATTTCGAGGCAAAGGAGAAAATAATGTCGGATCTGGCAAAAGCCCGTGTCAACTGGATATTGGGGAGGCAGGACTACGCAGTTCAACTTGCACTTGCTGCTATAAAAGACAGCCGATGCCATCAAGATTCGTTCTACTTGTGTGCAACTTTGTGCTTCCCCGTTTTACTTAGCGGTTGTTTATATGAGCTGGCTGAACAGCTACTCGTGGAGATGAGCAGCACCAACAGTGATCACAAAATGGTAGTACGGCAAGCGATTATTCACTTTCTCAATGCTTTGCTTTTACTTAGTCGGGGAAATACCAGGGCTGCAGAGTTTCATTCGCAGCAATGTGTAAATATGTTGACGATGCCCAAGATAAGTTTCATTCGGGTGGATGCGTTGCAAGTATTGGCTGAATCGCAAAAAGAAAATGGCAATCTTGCTCAGGCTGAAATAGTCATTGACGAGGCTATTGGTTTGGCTGAAAAAACTGGGTGCACCTATAACATTGCTGATCTGTTAAGAACAAAAGCAGAGGTTTTGATGTGTCTGCCCAATGCTGAATTTCGGCAGATTGAATCCATACTTCAGCAGGCTTTGGCATGTGCACAAAGCCAAGCTGCACTTTGTTGGGAGCGTAAAATCAGATTTGCCATGCTCCGGCTAAACACTCAAATGAAAAAAAGCAGGCCAGAATAGTCCAACAGCTTATTGTTGCGTACATGGTTTAATCTGTCAGTCCCGCCTGATTCACCGAATTTAACATCGCTTAACTATCTCAAGATCACCCACGAATATACATTTTTGTCAGGCAGTTGAGCCTGGACAATTCTGTAAATCCAAAAGGGTAAAATGATGACTAGTTTTTTTAAATTAACATACTTTGCTGTTATCGCTATGACGATGTTTCTGACCGCACTATCTGGCTCTGTATATGCAGCTGATAAGTCGCTCAGTCATAACCAACAACAGTCCACTTATGCCGTTATGGCAACCATTACGGTAAAGCCAGAGGCTTTTGACAAGTTTGTAAAAGAAACTCTGCCTCTTATAGAGAAAAGCCGCGCAGAAAAGGGGCTTACTATCTATCAGCTTCACCAGTCCAAAGAAAATCCGCTGCAATTTATGTGGTACGAACATTTTAACGATAAAGCGGCCTTTGACTTCCATGTGCAGACGGATCACGTCTCAAATTGGTCAAGGATAGTGGCTGAATTGGCGTCAGTTCAACTGGTCGCAAAACCATTTCAATTAATTGAATCAGGCGCAGATATCTCTGCACCTAAGAAATAACTTTTTTGATAAAAGTACAGGAGCAAATCAATGAAAACTCAACTTTTAGCTGCAGCAATTTTATTGTCCACAGCAGTTCCGGGCCATGCCCAGTCACCAAACTCTGTGGCGGTCAGTATGGACGGTGTCCAGCATTTTGGCATCACAGTGAAAAATATAAGCAGGGCCCATAAATTTTACACCGAAGTATTAGGCGGAACTGAGGTGATGCGGGATGGCAATTTTCAGGGGGATCAAATTCACAATACCCTGATGCAGATTGATGAATTAAACGCAAAAGCAAGGAATGTGAATCCCGCTTCAATTGGTGTGCCCAATTTACGTAGCGGCGACCAACGACTGGATGTGGTGTTTATTCAGTTTAAGAATGTAGTGATTGAGCTACTGCAATACCGTGACGCAGTGCAACAACCCTGGACTGAAGGTACCTTTGCCCCGGCGCACGAAAATACGGCGCCTTCTTTCCCAACCAATATGCATGTGTCATTCCAGATCAAAGAAGACGTTGATTTTGATCAGTTTATTGTTGCTTTAGAAAAAGAAGCTAAGGCTTTGGGTATGAACAATGTGCGTTGTAATCGGAATGTACCAGTCGCTTCTGAAAATGGGCGTATCAATGCTCCTGTTGAAGGCAATGCGTTGGAAATTGCGGAAGGAAAATCCAACGGCTGGGCTTTGGCTTACTGTAAAGGGCCTGAGGGGGAGCAACTGGAGTTTAATCAGGTGAAAGACCCTGTTAAGCAACTGTTTGAAAAAGCCAGGGCAAAGCATAACGGCAAAGCCTGAGGCGCAATTGATCCGCCATAACCTGATTGCAACTGGGCCTTGTATGGTTCAGTTGCCAGGAGCTCAAGTCATTTTTTATTTGATAGTTGTAGGAGTGCTACATGATTCTTAAAAACATTCTTCCGGGCAAGCTTGGTTTTGGTACGGCGCCGCTGGG
>CAMLSF010000123.1 GCA_946482615.1 uncultured Chromatiaceae bacterium
AAAACATGCTATGGGTACCTCCAAGACCTTCATCCACCTGTCAGCATTGCTGGTTTATGGCGGCGTTTTTCTTAATAAACACTATAGGTACCTCAAAGACCTGCCCAAACAAAAATACGGTAAACATCTGAATATAAATAGAAAAATCACTCTTCATCAAATCTTCAGCCAATCTTTATGCTTTCTTTTTTCGCCGATAAAACATTGCCTGTTATGTTGCCGGGCACAGTTATTTGATAGGTGAAAAAGATGAAAAGAACACTGTTAGTCGCTATAAAAATTCTGGTTTCTTTGGGTCTGTTTTTTGCTGCAACTCATAACCTGACAGCTCAGGCATTGGCAGCGGAATCAAAACCAATTCACACTGATAGTTCACAAAAGCTCTCAGGAAAAATCATTTTCTCAACCACAGCCAAAGCTATAGAGTCATACCAAACTACTGAGTTCATCCAGCGATTTGAGCTTAATAGCGCAAAGAATCTGTATTTTAATGCGATATTCGACCAGCCTCTTACTGCCTATTTACAGCAACTGGCACCTGAATTACCTGCCGAAGAAGTGAACAAAATCGGCAATTACCAATTTACCTTTTATGTTGATGGTGCAGTGGTTTACAGTGAAAATCTGAATCTGGCTGCAGGGTTACCTACTGAAAAATCCAGCAACCGCATCCTGACCAAAGCCTTTTTCAGTCAAGCCAATGAGGACTCCTGGGGGCGTTTTTTATGGATGCGCTTTATGCATTCGGGCGGAGAAAAAGCACTGACTGAAGGTAAACATCAATTAAAACTGGAAATCAGGCCTTACCTCCAGACCAGCAGTCTTCAGGTTGGACAGCTCATTGCGTCAGGTGAAGTGTCGGTGCTGGTGGTAAAACCCAAAGTGACAGAGCAGCAAATTACAATTCAACCCATTCAGGCCACCCCAGATTGGGAGCTGTCTAAAGCCAGCTATAACAAAGAGTTAATCCGCGCTATGAATAAAAAAATTGCGCAAAAAGACTTTAAAGACATCAGCAGTGTGGTGGTGATTAAAGAAGGCGCTTTGTTACTGGAAGAATACTTTAATGGCAGCGACCGCTCATCCCTGCATGACCCCCGCTCTGTCGGAAAAAGTTTTGCTGCCACTATGCTGGGCATAGCCATCCGGGACGGTTTTATCCAAAGTGAAGAGCAAAGACTGAGTGACTTTTACCCGCTGAAACACTACCAAAACTACTCAACCCCAAAAGCCAATGTCAGTTTGAAAGACCTGCTGACTATGACTTCTGGTTTTGCCGGTAACGATTCGGATCCGACCTCGGCAGGTAATGAAGAAAATATGTATCCAACCTCAGACTGGGTGAAATTTGCGCTGGATTTACCTATGCAAAATCCGGCGTCCTCCACCAAAGAATGGCGATACTTTACAGCTGGTGTGGTGGTTTTAGGTGACGTTTTGCAGCAAAAAGTACCAGATGGTCTGCAAGCTTATGCCGATAAAAAGCTGTTTGCACCTCTGGGGATCACCCAATACCAATGGCAATACACTCCGCAAAAAGTGGCTAGTACGGCCGGTGGCATCCGCTTAAGAGCTTTGGATTTTGCCAAATATGGCCAGCTGTATAAAAACGGCGGCCGCTGGGGTAAACAACAAATTATTCCGGCAGACTGGGTCAAAGCGAGTTTAGAGAAACAAGTGGCAAGAACAACAGAAAAGCATACGGGTCATTATGGTTATTTATTCTGGAACGATACCATCCAGTCCGGCCAACAGTCTTTTGAAGTGGCTTATGCCAGCGGTAATGGTGGCAATAAGATCTATATTTTTAAAGACCTTCCGCTGGTGATTGTGATCACAGCCAAAGCCTACAACAAAGCTTATGCTCATCCCCAGGTAGCGCAGATGATCAGTGATTATCTTTTGCCAGCTATTCTGCACTAACCCCTTCGTACTTGCAGCTGTAGCTTTGTTGATTCATCTTTCTGGCGGCGGATAAGCCGCCAGAAACTCCTGATGCATCTTTTCTCTGCGTTGATTAATCTCGTCAATCAGTTGATAAAACTCTGGCCGCTCTTTCAGTGCCACAAACAAGGGCGACAGAGCTAAATATTCGCTATTGAGGTAACCCAAGTGGATAGCTTTTTGCAGATAACCCAGTGCAGCCTTCTGGTCTTTGACTGCCCATAACGCAATCAAAGACGCCTCAATATAATTAATGGGCCAAGTATCACCACGCTCAACTGTCTCTTCAATGCGGCTTAACCTTGTGACAGCCTGTTGGGCTGTCAGTTGGTTATTTAAAATCTGCACCAGGCTATTCGGATAAGAGGTCGCAGCGCTCACTTCTGCTGCGGCTTTAAACCAGGGCAAAGCCTGTTCTTTTCCTTCCAGCAGCCAGACCAACTCAGCATAATAAGCGAACACCTCGTGGCGCTTAATGTCCCGTGTCAGTACTTTTTCAAACTCAGTTTTCGCTTCAGTCAAACGGCCCTGAAAATACAAAAAGCGTGGATAAGCTTCGTTGATAAAGACATTGTCCGGATAAAGTACAAACAATTCCTGATAGTGAAGTTGTGCTTTGGAACTGAAATTCAGCAGCTCCAGAATGCGGCTGATCTGCAAGTCAGCCATATGATTGTCAGGCTGCAGCTGTTTAGCTTTGAGTGTTAAATCATAGGCCTGGATAAGCTTACCTTTGGTTTCTAATAAATGCGCCGCCGATCCCATGCTGGCATAATTGTGTGGATCCAATTGTATCGACTGCTGGTAGGCCGCCAATGCATGGTCCAGATTGCCAAGACAGTCCCAGGCATAAGCAAGCGCGGCCTGAGCTTTACTTTTTTCACTGTCACTGCCATTCAGTGCCAGCGCTTGCAGGGCATAATCTTTTGCTTCCTCAGCACGGGCGGCTGGCTGATTGTATCTGCACACCGACTTGCTCAGCGCTAAACTCAGGCCAACTAAGGCGGCCTGATGATCAGGGTCAAGCTGCAGTGCCTGCTGAAATAACTCTATGGCTCTGTTGGTATTGTCGCCCTGCCCTGTACTGAAATAATAATGTCCACGTTCGATCAGCAGTTCAACCGGATTAGCGGCCTGAACTGCCGTATGCAGGGCGGCTGTATCTGAAACTGGTGTTTCTTTACTCAGCTGCCAATAAAGCGCTGCGGCAATGCTCAATACCACCACGACAACAGGCACCCGGATCGAAAATCTTTTTGGCTGCACTGCTGACGGCTCTGTGGGTTTTACCAATAAACGATAACCCCGGCCACGCACCGACTCTATATATTTTGGCTGCTTAGGATCGTCGTCTAACGCCTTACGTAATAAGGTAATACGTTGCGTAATGGTTTCACCACTTACAATAGTATTTTTCCAGACAGCTGCTGTTATTTGCTCTACGGTGCAGACTTGTCCGGCATGCTCAATCAAATACATCAGGAGTTCGAAGGAGAGCTTGGGCAACTCTATCTGTTGCCTGTCTGAACCCAGCACGCGATACACTTTGTATTGATCGGGTTCGACTATTAAATCCAGTAATTCCAATTGTCGCATCTGCTATCCAAAGTTGCTGCCTGAAAGCCTGATCAGCTGTTTATTCACCTATAGCTGCACTATAAGCCTTTGGCCACGCAGAGAAAACGGCTCAGGCCCTGTGGTTGTATGACTTTGGTTCACCGCCCTTAAAGTGACAGAATTAACTCAATATTAATCAAATAGTTAAACGACGTCTTCAGCCAAAACAAAATTTCATCGCTCAGATTTAACTCAAGTTTCCACTGCTTCAGCAGATATATAAGTATCAGCTTTCACTGCCAAGGAGTTAGAAATGAACGAAGCCAGCCGCTTACAAAGAATGCGTGAACTTGGAGTACGTCTTCAGGAACTGCGTTTGCTGCCTTCGCATTCAGTCAACTCTTATGCCGGAGCAGCGCTGAACTTTTTGTTCCAGAACTATCAAATTGAAAAACCAGCAGGCGCACCTTTGGATGTGACCTTACGTGCTTTGGCGACAGGCCTTGCGGTAAGACACAATATGAGAACCCGGCCTGATCCGGACAAAGTGATCGACTTTTTCTGCCGCCATTATCAGGTGCATTAAATTCTATTGCCGTAAAAGCTGCTGAAAAGCAGCTTTTTGCGTTATATCTCAAGCTTTTGGCTAGTATTTACTGCAAACAAATCCTCTAGACTGCCCTTTATGTTTTATCTGCAGGGTTGTTCTGATGCGAAGCAAGCTGGATTGGTTTCGTCATGCGTTTGCGTACGAATGTGGCGCCATAGTTTTACGTACTTTATGTACTCTGGCTGCAGCCGATACGGCTCTTGGCAGCGCATCCGCGTTTTCACTATTGAGCTCCTGTACTGTATTTTTGCTGACCTTAACTCACACCAAAGTTTTTGATTATTTTTTATGGCGTTCTACCGGCTCTTTAGTCAAAGCAGGCAAAGTACGGCTTTTGCATTGTGTCAGTTATGAACTGGCAGGGGCGGCAATCAGCATTCCTTTAACCTTATGGCTGCTGGACTTTAATCTGGCTCAGGCCTTATGGCGTGAAGCCTTGATCTTTGTCGTGTTTTTGTTGTACACCTACCTGTATAACTATGGTTACGATCGTTTATTTCCGGTAACCCATGCCAAAACTTATTCTCAAAATAATTGATGTTGCAGCGCGGCGACAAATGAATGAGTCCCCATGAGCATAGTTAACCTATGCGATTGGGGCGAGAGCATGCAGTCAACAAAGCGGCAACTTCAAGTATGATGAGAATATCCATTCGCGCTTATACCCCTGAACCTAAAAGCCACAGCCATGATCACCATCAGTTGGTGTTGCCTCTGTCTGGCCGGCTCAATTTGCTGATTAATCAGCAACAATTTCAGGTCGGTACTGCAGAATGTCTGGTGATCCCTGCAGGCACTGAACACGGCTTTTCTGCCGCTGAACAATGCAGGTTTTTAGTTGTAGATTTAACGCATTTACCCGCCCATTTGCTGCAGTTAACTCAACCAGTGTTTCAGCTGTCCGGCCGGATGCAGCCGTACTTATTGGTATTGGAAGCGTTGTTAGTAGAGCAGGATCAGCAATTGTTGCCTGCAGCACAGCAATTTTTTCTGCAGTTGCTGGACGCTGAACAACCAGCACCAGCAGTGGATAAAAGGTTACGTCTGGCAATTCTCTACATGCAGGAGCATTTGGCAGAAGAGTTAGATTTAGTGAAGCTAGCCAGTAAAGCCAGCCTGAGTTTAAGTCAGTTTAAGCAGTTGTTTCGCCAGCAGCTGGGCCAAAGCCCGGGTCAGTATTTAACAACTTTACGCATGCAGCACAGCCGCACTTTAGTGCTGTTTTCCAACTTATCAGTGCAGCAAATAGCGCTGGAATGCGGCTATCAATCGGCTTCAGCCTTTAGTGCGCGTTTTCTAAATCACTTTGGGCAAAGCCCACAGCAGTTCAGAGGACAGCAGTAAAGAGATTCTGCTAAAGCTTAATCAGCTCGACAGCACCACGTTTTTGCATTGTGACATAAAGTAAGGTCGGGTCTTTTTGCGAAAAAGTGACATTAGTCGGAAACTCACCTTTTAACCGGTATTCTTTCAGCAATTTGCCATCAGGGCTGACTTTGGCAACCACACCTTTGCCATAACGGGCTATATATAAATTGCCTTTGGCATCGGTACGCATGCCGTCTAAACCAAAATCCGGGAACTGGATCAGCAATCTTTTATTGCTGGCGTTCAGTTTCTTATCCAGATCGTACAGCCAGACCTTACGCTGTGCGCTTTCATTGACATATAACCTGGTCTGATCCGGGCTGATTTCTACACCATTGGTGGTGCCCATGTCTTTTTCAACCAGACTGGAGCTGCCATCGGTTTCAATACGCCATAACTGGCCTTTGCTGTTTTTCCAATCCGGATCGCTGACAAAAATAACGCCATTGGCCGCTATGGTTAAATCGTTGGGCTGAAACATCAAGGGCTGATGGGCATGCAGTTGCAGCTGTTTACCATCATAACGCCAGATATTATGACCTGTATAATCGGCTATATACATTTGGCCTTTCTGGTCAAACCGAATGCCATTGCCAATGCTGCCTTTGGGTAAAGTCAGGGCCAAACTGACCTCACCCCGGGGGCTGACTTTACCAATAGTGCCTTCGACACCATAGTTCACTGCATATAAATTGCCGTCTTTGTCTGTCGCCGGGCCTTCAATAGTGGCATGAAAAACGCCGTCCGGCACAACATCAGTGCTGTCGACCTGCGTTGTGGCCTGAGCGGTCAAACCAGAAAGAGACAACAATAAAATCAGTGATTTATGCTTCATTCGTTTTATCCTTTGCTGTTTAAGCAGGTTGAATTCCCTGACTAAACCTCAACAACTGTTCCGGGTCGTAACGGCCTTTGAGCTGCTGCAGTTTTTCATAGTGACGACCATAATAAACTTCAGGCCAGTTTTTAATCAAAGCGTCTGTGTAATTTAAATAGGCACCACCCGTACTATAGGGCTGCATCACAGTACGCATATGGTTGACCCAAAGCGCAGCCCCCTGCATCAGTTTTTCATCAGCGCCTACAGGACGACTGACCAGATACTGGGCACTAAAGACGGCATCTCTGTGGGCAAAAGCCGTGTGATCGGCAGGCACAGAACTGATAGCGCCCCCCATCAGGGTCAATAAAATACCGCCGGATAAACCTTGTTGCTGGCGTTGTTGTACCTGGCCTAATAATGCTTCTAATCCTGCTCTGCTGATGGCTTGATTAAAAAAATCGGAACTGCCCGCCATAGCCACTCGTTTCAGTTTGGCCTGCTCTGACTGATGCGGTAATTTGCACTCCGGCATCTCTAAACCAGCGCAGTCGGTCAGCATATATTCGCGGTAATTATGCAGCACCACATCCTGCTCTACGGGTTGCAACGGCAAACGCCTTAACCAATTCACCCATTGCTGCTGCAATAATTTAATCTGGCCTAAACTGGTGACCCGAATTTGCAATTGTGGTTCATGATCTGGTTCACCACTCCACCATAAAGCCGCCTGAGACCATAAAGCTTCAGGCAACTGACGGCTCCAGTGTTGCCATAAATTCAGCACAGGCAAAGCATCTTTTAACGCAAAATAGGCATGACAACTTAAAATATCGGCCGTGGCAAAGGTTTGAAACTTCAGCCGGGTGACGATGCCAAACTGACCACCACCGCCGCCTCTTAAACCCCAGAATAAATCCGCGTTTTGCTGCTCATTACAACGCACCACCTCCCCATCTACAGTCACAACTTCGGCTTCCAGCAAAGCATCACAAGTCAAACCATACAAGCGGTCTGCAATACCAAAACCCCCACCCAAAGTTAAACCGGCAATACCTACACCCACACAGCTGCCTCCCGGAATAGAGCGGCCTTTTTGACTTAACTGATCATAAATATCACCGAGCTTAGCCCCGGCCCCTATCCAGGCCGTGTCGTCCTCAGCTTCATGCTGAATATCCGCCATTAACGCCAAATCCAGCAAAATGCCTTTGGTGCTCGAGTAACCGGCATAGTTATGACCACCACTGCGGCCTGTGACAGGCAATTGAAACCAGCGGGCAAAAGCTAAAATCTGCTGCACATCGGCGGTAGTAGCACAACGGGCTATCACAGCAGGAATAATGGTATCAAAGCGGGAATTGGCGGCTTTATAAAATCGGCTAAAACCTGCATCTGCAGGAAATAATAACTGACCGGAAAAATCAGCTTTTAGCTGCTGCCAGTCGGTGACTGCAGGCAAAGCCCTGGCCGGACTAAACTGACAGCCAGCTAGCGTAGCTACAGCAGCAGCGCTGCTTAAAGTTAAAAAATGACGTCTGTCCAAAATGAAGTCTTTTCAAAATAACAACCGCAGGCAAAGTAGCATAAATTGGCTGAATTCGGCTCGATTTTTATAGCACTGTCCATGTCCTACTCTGCGCAAGCCAAACCAATTTCTCCTTGCTGCCTGAAAAAAAGCTGTTTATGCTGGCCACACTTAGCTTGTCGGAGTGCTGCACAAACCTGGTTTGTCAGCTGAGACCGCCCCTGGGCGGAATCCGTGGAACCTGAACAGGATAATACCTGCGGAGGGAAACAAGAGCGCAAACAGTGGCGGTGATCCGTCTGCCTGTTGGCGCACTCATTCGGCTCATCTGTTGATGGCTGTCCACGCTTTTCCCAAGCTCTGTTGAAAATTAACTATTTAATTATTTCACCGGAGTTTATATGTCAGAAAATCAAAACCGTCGCGCCAGCCGCGCTGCCGCCGAACAATTTATTCAGCAGTTTCAGGGCCAGCCTTATCCCGCCAGCCGCAAGGTCTATATCGAAGGCGACTTGCCCGGTGTAAAAGTCGGTATGCGTGAAATTGAACTGCAACCCAGTTTAATTGGTGGCAGCAAAGACAATCCGTTATTTCAACCCAATGCACCGGTTCGGGTCTACGACACCTCAGGTCCTTATTCCTGCCCTGATGCTCAAATTGATATCCGTAAAGGTTTGCCCGCCCTTCGTACCGACTGGATCAAACAGCGTGGCGATACGGAGCTGGTGACAGACTTTGGTTCTGTCTACAGCAAAGAACAGTGGCTGGATGAAAGCCTGCAAAGCTTAAGATTCGAGGCTTTAACAGAAAAACGCAAAGCCAAAGCTGGTGTGGCAGTGACTCAACTGGCTTATGCCCGTCGTGGCATTATTACTCCGGAAATGGAATACGTGGCCATTCGGGAAAACTTAAGCCGCGCTAATCTGGCTGCAACTACTGAAGCCCGAACTCAGCATAGAACCCAGCATCAGGGCCAGAGTTTTGGTGCCCATTTGCCCCCACAAATTAGCGCTGAATTTGTCCGGCAGGAAATAGCGGCTGGTCGCGCCATTTTACCTGCCAATATCAATCACCCTGAAATTGAACCTATGATCATCGGCCGTAACTTTCTGGTGAAAGTGAACGCCAACATCGGCAATTCAGCCGTTAGTTCGTCCATCGAAGAAGAAGTGGAAAAGCTGCTGTGGGCCACCCGTTGGGGCGCAGATACAGTGATGGATTTATCCACTGGCCGTTACATTCATCAAACCCGCGAATGGATTATCCGCAACAGCCCTGTGCCTATTGGCACTGTGCCTTTGTATCAGGCGCTGGAAAAAGTGGGTGGTATAGCCGAAGACTTAAGCTGGGAATTATTCCGCGACACCTTAATTGAGCAGGCCGAACAAGGGGTGGATTATTTTACTATTCACGCCGGAGTGCGCTTAGCTTATGTGCCCATGACAGCCAAACGCCTGACCGGCATAGTGTCGCGTGGCGGTTCTATTATGGCCAAATGGTGTCTGGCGCATCACAAAGAAAACTTTTTATATCAGCACTTTGATGATATCTGCGACATTATGCGCGCTTACGATATCAGCTTTAGTTTGGGGGATGGCCTGCGCCCAGGTTCTATAGCCGATGCTAATGACGAAGCACAGTTTGCCGAGTTAAAAACCTTAGGTGAACTGACGCACCGCGCCTGGGCTAAAGAGGTACAAGTGATGGTGGAAGGCCCAGGCCATGTGCCTATGCAGCTGATCCGTGAAAATATGCAGTTGCAGTTGGAGTACTGTGCTGAAGCACCTTTTTATACCTTAGGCCCACTGACCACAGATATAGCGCCGGGTTACGATCATCTGACCTCAGCCATTGGCGCGGCTCAGATTGGCTGGTATGGCTGCGCTATGCTTTGTTATGTCACGCCAAAAGAGCATTTGGGTTTACCTGATAAAAACGATGTCAAAGAAGGTTTAATTGCCTACAAAATTGCCGCCCACGCCGCCGATTTAGCCAAAGGCCATCCGGGCGCACAAATCCGCGATGATGCCTTATCCAAAGCCCGTTTTGAGTTCCGCTGGCAGGATCAGTTTAATTTAAGTTTAGACCCGGAACGCGCCCGCTCTTACCACGATCAAACCCTGCCCCAGGAATCCGGCAAAGTGGCGCACTTTTGTTCTATGTGTGGCCCTAAGTTTTGTTCAATCAAAATTAGTCAGGATGTGCGCGACTATGCCGCCAGTATTGAAATAAAGCAGCTGGATACTGAACAACAGCAAGCAGAAATGCAGAAAAAGGCCCGGCAGTTCCGCGCATCTGGTGCAGAGCTGTATCACGGCTCGGATAAAACACTCTCCGATCCAGCGTTGGAGGAGCAGCAATGATGAACCCAACGCTGCTGATTCTGGGCGGCGGTTTGATGGGTCGTTTATGCGCTTTGGCCTTGTCCGAACCCGGACTCTGGCCCAGGCCAGCCCAAATCCGCCTGCTGGAAAAAGGGAGTTTTAGCCCTTCCCAGGAGCTGTATCAAGCCAAAGCTGCTTTTGCGGCTGCCGCTATGCTATCGCCTTTGGCTGAGTCTGTACTGTTGGAGCAGGATTTAGTCGAAATGGCGTATCGCAGTATGCAGCTGTGGCAACAGCTGCAACAACAAATGCCGGATTTTGGCCTGCAACACCAAGGGGCTTTGCTGCTGGCCCACCCACAGCAACAGCATTTGTTAGTGCATTTGGTCAGTCAAATTAAAACCCAGCCAGACTATCAGCCTAAATGGCTGACTAAAACCGAACTCTTAGAGCTGGAGCCGTCGTTAGCAGGGCGTTTTCAGCATTGTTGTTATTTGCCGGGTGAAGGCCAGCTGGATAATCAGGCTTTTTTACGGCATTCCTTGCAATTGTTACAGCAAAGAGGAGTGTCGCTGGAAGCACAGTCCACAGCTGAATTTCGGGGCGATAAGCTTTGGTGCAATGGCCAGCAACAAGCTGCGGATCTGGTGATTGATTGCCGTGGTTTAGGGGCTCAAACCGAATTGCCTCAATTAAGGGCTGTGCGGGGTGAAGTGCTAAGAGTCAAAGCACCAGCAGTACAACT
>CAMLSF010000124.1 GCA_946482615.1 uncultured Chromatiaceae bacterium
TCGCCGCTCTTTCAATCTTAGGACGGGCGCTGATAAACCACGCCCCTACATCGCCTGATGATACTGCAGACAGCTTTCCACTTCGTGTTTGGAACCTAAAATTACCGCTACACGCTGGTGAATATCCACAGGCTGGATCTCCATAATACGTTCAGTCCCTGTAGTACTGGCACCACCTGCCTGTTCGACCAGAAAACTCATTGGATTGGCTTCATACATCAGGCGCAGTTTGTCTGGTTTTTTCGGATCTTTTAAATCCCGCGGATAAGCAAAAATACCACCCCGGCATAATATTCTGTGTACGTCACCAACCATAGCGGCAATCCAGCGCATATTAAAGTTTTTACCCCGTGGGCCTTCTTTACCTTTTAACAGGTCGGCAATGTAATTCTGCATCGCAGGTTGCCAGTAGCGTTGGTTCGACATGTTTATAGCAAATTCAGCTGTGACCCCCGGAATAGTGACCTGTTCTGTGGTCAGCAGAAAACCACCATAGGTTTTATCCAGAGTGTACATTTTGGTGCCTTTGCCTGTGGTCAGGGCCATCATAGTGGAAGGACCATACAATATATAACCAGCTGCAATCTGAGCTGTGCCTGGTTGCAGGAAGATAGACGGATCGGTCGGATCTGCACCTTGGGGGGCGGGCAGAATAGAAAAAATAGTACCGATCAAGCTGTTAATGTCGGTGTTCGATGAGCCATCCAGTGGGTCGAAAGTCACCAGGTATTTGCCGTGCGGATTACCTGCCACCGTACTGTCTTCTTCCTCAGAAGATATTGCCATGACTGAACCTGTTTCCAGGATCAAATCCTTGAGCAGGTCGTTTGATAACACATCGAGTTTTTTCTGAGTTTCGCCCTGAACGTTTTCGTTCAGAGTGGAGCCCAATACATCAGAAAGCTCACCCTGGCCAACCCGGAACGAAATCTCTTTGCAGGCAGCAACTATACTTTTAATCAGATCTATCAGGTCTGCATCTGCGCCATCAAGACGCAGGGCCGGAGCCAATCGACGCATAAAACCATCCTTTTTTTGTGTAGGTAGAGGACGCTGTGGCCGCAGTGTTAATTTTGATTGAGGGCTGTCAGCCACAGCAGCTGCCATTTTAATCAAGTTCAGGTTAAATTGCAGGTTTCTCGCTGTTTTATTTCAGCTGCTCTGCAGAGTCCTTTGCTAGAATGGCAGCAAAATCCAAGAAAGACAGGCTAAGGATCTCGTATGCATATTCATATTTTAGGCATTTGTGGCACTTTTATGGGCGGTATTGCCGCTATTGCAAAAAGTCTTGGGCATAAAGTGACTGGCTCAGACGCCAACGTATATCCACCTATGAGTACTCAACTGGAACAACTGGGCATAGCACTGACTCAGGGTTATGATCCGGTCCAGCTGCAACCAGCCCCTGATCTGGTGATTATTGGTAACGCCATGTCCCGGGGTAATCCGGCCGTGGAATACACCTTGGATCAGAATATACCGTACAGCTCAGGGCCACAGTGGCTGGCTGAACAGGTATTGCATCAGCGTTGGGTGTTGGCCGTGTCCGGCACTCATGGTAAAACGACCACCAGCAGCATGCTGGCCTGGGTGCTGGACTATGCAGGTTTAAAACCTGGTTTTTTAATTGGTGGTATTCCGCAGAATTTTGACAGCTCAGCCCGTTTAGGCGACTCGCCATTTTTTGTGATTGAAGCCGATGAATACGACACGGCTTTTTTTGATAAACGCTCCAAGTTTGTGCATTACAGACCCCGTACTCTGGTGATTAACAATCTGGAATACGATCACGCAGATATTTTCCCGGATCTGGCTGCCATTCAGCGTCAGTTCCATCATTTACTCCGTATGGTGCCAGCCACTGGTCTGGTATTAAGTCCGGCCCATGTTGAAGCTGTGGATCAAACCCTCGCCATGGGCTGCTGGAGCGAACAACAGCGTTATGGTAAAGACTGGACTGTTGAATTAAAACAACCGGATGGCAGCGTATTTGAACTCTTTTATCAGGGGCAGTCACAAGGCAGATTGCACTGGGATTTATGTGGCAATCATAATGTTGAAAATGCTGTGATGGCCATAGCTGCAGCCCGTCATGTCGGTGTGCCTGTGGCTGTATCTATTGAAGCTTTAACCCAGTTTGTTGCGCCAAAACGCCGGATGGAACTCAAGGGCACAGTCAAAGGCATAGCTGTGTATGATGATTTTGCTCATCATCCTACAGCTATTGAAACCACTTTAGCTGGCTTAAGAGCCCGGGTCGGAGAGGCAAAAATCTGGGCAGTGCTGGAGCCAAGATCCAATACCATGCGGATGGGCGTGCATAAATCGGCTATTGCTGATTCTTTGCATCATGCGGATAACGTGCTGCTGTTTGAACCAGCCAACTCGGGCTGGTCACTTGCTGCTGCAGCAGAACAGATGCCTGGCAGAGCACAGGTCTTTCAGTCAGTGGAATTAATAGTGGCTGCTCTGGTTGAAAAAGCCTCTGCAGGGGATCATATAGTGATAATGAGCAATGGCGGTTTTGGTGGTATTCACCAAAAGCTATTGGATGCCCTGACAGCAGATTAAAGTTGCCCTCATTCTAAAGAAGAGAACTCCATGACCCAAGAAGTCACTTTAGCTTTTACCGGCGCTTCAGGCGCTGGTTATGGCTGGCGTTTGCTGGAAAACTTACTGGCACAACAGGTCAAAGTACATCTGCTGATTTCCAGTGCTGCCCGTGTGGTCTTTGCGACTGAATATGATTTAAAACTGCCGGGTGGCCCTGAAGCCTGCCGCGATTTTATTCTGGAAAAAACCGGAGCCAGCAAAGAGTTGTTAGCTGTATATGGCAAAGACGACTGGTTTTCGCCTTGTGCCTCGGGCTCTGCTGCACCAAAGCAGATGGTGATTTGCCCATGCTCCACCGGCACTGCAGCCGCTATTGCCCATGGCATGAGTGATAATCTGATTGAACGTGCTGCGGACGTAGTGCTGAAAGAGCGTGGTCAGCTCATTATAGTGCCACGCGAAACACCCCTGAGTACCATTCATCTGGAGAACTTAGTGGCCTTGTCCAAAGCCGGTGCTGTGGTGATGCCGGCCGCTCCTGGTTTCTATCATCAGCCGCAATCAGTCGATGATTTAATCGACTTTATGGTGGCGCGAATTCTGGACCATTTAGGTTTAAAGCAACAGTTAGTCGGCCGTTGGGGCTATGGAGATCAACAGTGACCTTAGCGTTAGAAATTAAACAGTTACACAAGGTGTATAAAAGCGGCACTGTCGCCTTAAAAGGCATAGACCTTGAAGTGCAGCAAGGTGACTTTTTTGCCTTGTTGGGTCCAAATGGGGCAGGTAAAAGTACCAGCATTGGCATTATCAGCTCGCTGGTGAATAAAAGCAGCGGTACTGTCAGGGTCTTTGATTACGATCTGGACACGCAACTGGAAGATGCCAAAAGTCAGCTGGGTTTAGTGCCGCAGGAATTTAACTTCAACCAGTTTGAGACTGTGCTGCAGATAGTGCTGAATCAGGCCGGTTATTATGGCGTGCCACGTTCTGTCGCTTTGGTTCGGGCCGAAAAATATTTAGGTCAGTTGGGGTTGTGGGACAAACGCCATGCCCGCTCGCGTGAACTCTCAGGCGGTATGAAACGCCGTCTGATGATAGCCCGTGCTTTAATGCATGAACCTAAGTTACTGATTTTAGATGAACCTACAGCGGGCGTGGATATTGAACTGCGCCGTTCTATGTGGGAGTTCCTAAAAGACATTAACCAGCAGGGCGTGACTATTATTCTGACCACTCACTATCTGGAAGAAGCCGAGTCCTTGTGCCGCAATATCGCCATTATCGACAAAGGTCAGATCGTCGAAAACACCAGCATGAAAAACCTGTTGAGTAAGCTCAATAAAGAAACCTTTTTGCTCGATATTGCCCCCACTGATGCTGTGATCAGCCTGGATGGATACAGCTTCCGTCAAACCGACAGTCATAGTCTGGAAGTGGATGTGGAAAAAGCTCAGGGCCTCAATGGGGTATTCAGTGCATTAACAGCACAGGGTATACAGGTACTGTCGATGCGCAATAAAGCCAACCGTCTGGAAGAGTTGTTTGTCAGTCTGGTCGAAAACGGACGCGGAGCCAAAGCATGAGTTCACGTAATTTAATAGCGCTGCAAAGTATTCTTTATAAAGAAACCAACAGATTTATGCGGATCTGGGTGCAAACCCTGGTGCCACCTGCCATTACCATGACCTTGTATTTTGTCATTTTTGGCGCTTTGGTCGGCTCCCGTATCGGTGAGATGGGTGGCTTCAGTTATATGGAGTTTATAGTGCCTGGCCTGATTATGATGTCGGTGATCACCAACTCCTATTCCAATGTGGCTTCATCTTTTTTCAGCGCCAAGTTTCAGCGTAATGTCGAAGAGCTGCTGGTGGCTCCTGTACCTAACTACATCATAGTGCTGGGTTATGTCGGTGGTGGTGTGGCGCGCGGTATTCTGGTGGGGGTCATAGTGTCTTTGTTATCGCTGTTTTTTGTTGATATCAAAGTGCATCACCTGTTTATTCTGATGTCCACTGTGGTGCTGACTGCTACTTTATTTTCGCTGGCTGGTTTAATCAACGCTGTGTATGCGAAAACTTTTGATGACATCAGCATTATTCCAACTTTTGTACTGACGCCTTTAACTTATTTGGGTGGGGTGTTTTATTCGCTGAGTTTATTACCGGAGTTTTGGCAATACGTGTCTAAGGTGAACCCTATTGTCTATATGGTAAACGCCTTCCGTTATGGCTTTTTAGGCGTCAGCGATGTCAACCTGGTGTTCGCCTTCAGTGTCATTATTGGTTTTATTCTGGTGTTTTTTAGCTTTGCGATGTACCTGATTAATAAAGGTATAGGGCTTCGAAGCTAAGCTTGTTTATCAGTACAGCAAAGAAGAGGCGCTTAAACAGCGCCTCTTTCATAATATCGCAGCGGCACAGGAGCGGCCGGACCAAAGTAATAACCCTGAGCGTAACTGATGCCGCACCTTTCCAGCGCGTCCAGCGACTGCTTACTTTCGACCATTTCAGCAATGATCAGCAACTGGGTTTGTTTGGCAAAAGAGCTGATATGCTCGATAAACAGCTGAGCGTCAGGGTCTGAGCTTATCAGTTCTATTAAGCTGCCATGAATTTTTAAGCCATCGACCCGCAACTGCAACAGGTCCGCCATACCTATACCACTGGCTACACCAAAATCGTCCAGCAGGACTTTGGCGCCGGTTTTCTGCAATGCAGCTATCGCATCCCGGCAGCGTTCAAACTGAGGCAAGACTCCGGCTTCAGCCAGTTCAAAATACACCCGTTCAGGTTTCGGATAATGCTGCAGATAATCGAGGAAAAACTGCTGTAAATCGTCGTCCAGTAAGTCACGGCAATTAATGTTAATAGACCAGCTGACTTCGGAAGCCGCGAACTGACTGGCGCTTTTAATAAACATCATTTTGGTCAGTTCTGTATCCAGATGACTGCGGTTGATGATGCTTAAAAACTGATCCGGCGTCAGTATGCTGCCGTCACTACGTAAAATCCTGGCCAGACATTCGTACTGGAAAATCTCGCCCGTGCTGATTTGCACCACAGGCTGGAAGTAAGGCACTATTTGTTCGTGGCCTATGGCTTCACGTACTTCTTTGGCCATTTTGATATTGGTATGCAGATGTTGTTTCAGTGCCAGTAAATTGTCCGAATACACTACTAATGATTGTTGTTGCAAACGTGCTGTATTCACAGCCAGCATGGCGTTTTCGAGCACTACAGCCGCAGGGGATAAGGCCACACCTAAAGTCACAGTAAAGAGCAGGTAGGGATCATTCAGCACAGGCTGGGTGAAATCAAAACTCTTGAGTTTGTCATGTAATTCGTTGTCAGAAATCACAGCCACACGGCGAATAGCCAATTTTTCAAAAGACAAACGATACAGGCGGAACGGGCGGCCTAAGTGCAGTTGCAACTGGTTGATAAATTGGTTGATAGCCTGTTCAGCAATCAGAGTGCCATACAAGTGGCTGATTTCTTCCAGGTTATTCACCTGCAAAATAGCCAGTTGACTTAAGCCGGCTGATTCATGACGCAAGTGTGCTTCCAAAGCTAACGCATTACGCCGGCCTGAACTGCGATCTGTGGTCAGGTTATGTCGTAATACCATGGCGTAACTTAAGGCCAATAACAGAGCTAAACCAAAAAAGACTGAACCACTTAAAATAGATTGTTGCATGCTGGCCATCAGCCATTGATCCAGATCGGTAATGGCAATATCAGCTCCGGCTAAATAGACAGTGCCATCGCTGCTTTGGTAAGGAACCAATACGGAACGGAAATGGCCAAATTGGTCCACTGACTCTTCAAATACAGGAGCTATAGAAGCAAAAGCGGCTTTGTTGGCTTCGGTTGCTTCCGGATAATAATCATAAAAGTAACTTAACTGACCACGTAATAAGTCATCTTCTGTGTAGCTGGATGAGGTGAAATGCACTTTGCCATCGACCTGGATCATGCTGTAGACATACTGCAATTTTAAATCTTTGGCATAGAGGCTGAGCTTTTTAGCCAACTCCAGATATTCAGCACGGGAAATATGTTGGGGACCACTGATGTTGTTGTGGTAGTTTTCGCCAAGCAAATAGGGCACGGCTTTCACCGCATTGGTTAACTGCAGATCAACCTGCGCCAGTTTAGCCTGGTAGGTTTGCTGATACTGGTAATACACATAAACAGCAATGGCGAGTAGATACACCACAAGGCTGACAATCATAAAGTGCGCTGAACGGATCCGTAACATGCAATGACTCGTAAAAAGGAACCTGAAAACAATACGTTAATAGCTTAGCTGATTTAATTCAGGCTGACAGCTAATACTTTAATCTGATGCAGTGACCTGTTTCCCGACAGATTTGTTGCAATCAGGTAGCGAGATTCGGCAAAAACAGGTTGTTTGTGCGGTTTTTTGCGGCATCTTTGCAGAGAGATGATCAACAGATGAATTTTTTTAAAGACATTTAAAGGTGCATTTAGTACAGTGACCTCCTTTTTGACTTACTGATTTTACGGCCTGAAAACACAAAATAAGAAGCCGATAGAGACACAACGGTGAGACAGGATACGAATGACAGAATTAAACAAACGTCAGGCTACTGCTTCTGAAGAGGCGTTGTGGCGCATATTTACTGTGCCAGAGGCGCCGGACTCGACTTTAAGTATCATCGAACAAAACATTTCGCAAAACCTGGCTGGTTTTTTACGTGAAAGTATTGTCGCTGTGGAAAAACCGCTGTGGCAAATTGAGCGAGATTTTCAGGCCCATCAAATTCCATCAGAACCTAAATTTGTGTCGGATTATGCCGAGCAGATGATGGAAAAACTGGTGGCGCATTCAGTGCATACCGCAGCGCCAAGTTTTATAGGCCATATGACCTCTGCTTTGCCGTATTTTGTGTTGCCGCTGTCAAAAATGATGGTGGGTTTAAACCAGAATCTGGTGAAAATCGAAACCTCCAAAGCTTTTACGCCGTTAGAGCGCCAGGTCATCGGCATGATGCACCATCTGGTGTACGGCGAAGGCGACAGCTTTTATAAAAAATGGATGCACAGCGCCAACCATTCGTTAGGGGCTTTTTGTTCTGGTGGCACCATAGCCAATATCACGGCGCTCTGGATTGCCCGTAACAGGTTATTAAAAGCCGAAGGGGATTTTAAAGGCGTCGCCAAAGAAGGCCTGTACCGCGCTATGAAATATTATGGCTATGAAGGTTTAGCCATTTTAGTGTCAGAACGTGGTCATTATTCCTTAGGCAAAGCCGCGGACATTTTAGGTATTGGCCGTGAGTTTTTAATTCCGGTAAAAACCGATGCCAATAACAAAGTGCAAAGCGCTGAGATGCGCCGCATCAGCCGTGAGCTGAATGACAAAAATATCAAAGTGATGGCGATAGTGGGTGTGGCTGGTACCACTGAAACCGGCAATGTTGACCCGCTGAATGATTTAGCCGATTTAGCGGCAGAACTGGGTTGCCATTTCCACGTCGATGCCGCCTGGGGCGGGGCCACTTTATTATCGGATAAATACCGTCATCTGCTCAGCGGCATAGAAAGAGCGGATTCAGTGACCATTGATGCCCATAAACAAATGTATGTGCCTATGGGGGCAGGTATGGTGGTGTTTAAGCATCCGTCTTCGGCTCATGCGATAGAACATCATGCCGAGTATATCCTGCGTAAAGGTTCGAAAGATTTAGGTAGCCAGACGCTGGAAGGCTCAAGGCCCGGTATGGCCATGCTGGTGCATGCCTGTTTGCAGGTGATTGGCCGTCAGGGTTATGAAATTCTGATCAACCGCAGTCTGGATAAAGCCCGCTATTTTGCTGGTTTAATTAAAGATCATGCGCAGTTTGAGCTCATTACTGAACCCGAGTTGTGTTTACTGACCTATCGTTATGTGCCGGCAGAAGTTCAACAAGCTATGGCTGTAGCTTCTCCTGAAAAAAGGCAGAAGTTTAATGAACTGCTCAATGGTTTAACCCGCTTTATTCAGAAAACCCAGCGTGAAGAAGGCCGCTCTTTTGTCTCCCGTACCAGGATTAAACCTGAACGTTACCAGCGTCAGGACACAGTGGTCTTCCGTGTAGTGCTGGCCAATCCTCTGACGACTGATCAAATTCTGTTGGATGTACTGGAAGAGCAGCAACAAGTGGCCGCTTTGGATAAAGAGTTCCTGCCGAAATTATTACAACTGGCTAAAGACAGCTGATCCTTTGCCGGATCACAGCACTACCGCCAGTATCATCTGCAACGCCAGAGCCGATAATCCCAGTTTTATCCAATGGATAAAGCGCGGATCCGGTGCTGGCGGCCGTATTTTGGAACCCAGATAAGAACCAGCCACAGCACCCAGGATCAATGCCGCTAAAGGCCACAGATAGTCCAGATAAGCAAAGCCGATAAAGCCAAACACCAGAACTTTCAATAAATGGCTGACAGACATCATCAAGGCTGCTGTTACTATCACTTTGTTTTGGTCTGCACTGTGTTTTAGTAACAGACTGGTGGACAGAGGCCCGGTCGCGCCGACAAGTAAACCTAATCCACTTTGTAAAAAACCTATCCAGATCACATGTTCATACCTGCTCATCAGCCCGTTAAAACCCGGATGCCATAAATTCAGCAGTATATAAAGTCCGATAAAAACCGGCAGATACTGTACAGGCAGTTGAGTCCAGAGCCAGCCAAAAAGCCCGACCCCCAGCAGTGAACCACAGAGAAAACCTGGGATCAGCGGCCACAACACGTCGTGCAAAGAGAACAGAGCTCTGGAGCTGTTGCTGGCTAATTGAGTCAGGCCATGGATGGGGACTATGGCTGCGGCAGGTAAAAACAGCGGCAGTATGGCAATAAGGAGCATGCCACCACCAAAACCCACTAAGGCTGCCAGCAGAGACGTCAGGCAGGAGATCAGCAACAGCAGTGCTAACATTGGGAGTCCTTCAGATTAACAGCTTAGTCATGAATTTATCGAAACATAGTTGCTTACAACAGCGGCATTGCATCTGTGGTGCTGCAGCGTTACTTTAAAGGCAAAGTGAAATGGGAGGGAAGTATTATGTCGGATAAAACCTTAGCTTTATCGAATGACAAAATGATCTTTGGGGTTTGTGGTGGTATAGCAGAGTATTTTGGCTGGTCCGCCGGTGGTGTGCGTCTGGTCTATGTATTGTTGTCGGTGTTATCCGCCGCTTTTCCAGGCTTGTTTGTCTATATAGTGTTATGGCTGTTAATGCCAAAAAAAGACTAGCAGGGTCAGAGCTTTGGCTCTGCCCCGGATATCGTTCTTCTGAGAGTTAAACTTCGATATTATCAATCAGGCGGGTCGTGCCCAGATAAGCCGCGGCCAGTATCACTAACGCAGCCTTGGAGTCGGACTCAGGCACCAGAGTCTGACGATTGGAGATATTGACGTAATCGGCTTTAAAACCTGCAGCATTGAGCTCGTCTTTGGCTTGTTGCTCTAAAGCTCTGAAATCAGAGAAGCCCTGATTCAGCTGCTGTTTCATCCACTGCAGGGTACGGTATAACACCGGAGCTGTGGCACGTTGTTCTGCTGTTAAATACCCATTACGTGAACTTAAGGCCAAACCATCAGCAGCCCTGGTGGTGGGCACACCTATGATTTCAATCGGCATCGACAAGTCTGTCACCATCTGGCGGATAATAGCCAGTTGCTGATAGTCCTTCTGGCCAAAACAGGCGATGTCCGGCTGCACCAGATTAAACAGCTTAGTCACTATGGTCGACACCCCGCGGAAATGCCCGGCGCGACTGGCACCGCAGTGATAGTCACCCAAAAGTGGCACTTCGACATAAGTTTGTACGTCCAGTCCCCTTGGATAAATAATGGCCGGGGTAGGGGTAAATACCGCATCTGCGCCATGTTCAGTCAGTCCTTTGCAGTCCTGTTCTAAAGTGCGGGGGTATTTGTCTAAATCTTCATTGGCACCAAACTGCATAGGATTAACAAAAATACTGACAATAACTCTGTCAGCTCTTTGTTTGGCGGTATCGACTAACTGCAAATGGCCCTGATGTAAATTGCCCATGGTCGGCACAAAGGCAACCCGTTCACCAGCACTGCGCCACTGGCGGATTAACGCGCGCAGCTGAGCTATATCCTGAATCATTAACATAAAAAGCTGACCTTAAAAGCTATGTTCAGGGCCAGGAAACTGGCCTTGTTTGACGTCCTGAATGTATTTGCCTATGGCTTGTTTAATTTCGCCGGTTTCCTGCAGGAAGTTTTTCGAGAA
>CAMLSF010000125.1 GCA_946482615.1 uncultured Chromatiaceae bacterium
TCCAGATGTTAAAGCATTAATCAGATAATAGTCTCAAGTCAGCCGTGCGCTTTTTGCAATGGCTGTATTTGTTTGATATACAAATCTTTAAGAAACTCAGGGGCTAAATCAGCACCATTTGGCCAGACCACAGTTTCAAGCTCAGGATCAACAGCTACTTTACGAAATACGGCTATGTCTTTCAAAGCTTCAAAAACAGCACCATTCAAAGCGCCGTCCAAATCCACTTCGCCCGAAGTACCATCGTCAAAGGCCACCCAAATTCTATAATTAGCCACGTATTTAGCAGCTTTAATATGTAACATTGTTTACTCCAGTGGGGCTATATAATTCAGTGGCTCTCCGGCTTGGGCCCGTCGCCAGTTATCTTCTAATTCGCTCTGATGCAATGCAATCCATTCCTGAACAAAGCTGGATGCTCGTTTAGGCAATTCCCCTTCCAGCAAGGTTCCATCAAATGAGAATAATGCCTCATAGCCCGAATATTTAGCGTGGAAATGGGGTGGATTGTGATCATTAAAATACATAGCGATCAGTATTCCATAAAAACGACTGATAACTGGCATTTTATTGTCCTCAGCTTGATGCGGATCCCTTTACAGCCGATTTCTAAATACATCCAATTTTATATCAATCAAGTCTTATGGTTGGCTTGCACAGCTTTGAATTGTGCAATTGAGCGATTCAAATGCTCTGCATTTGCAGGGGAACGCAATAAATGCACTGTTTCCATCAGGCTGTTGTAATAATTGAGGGACATCACAACGGCATCTTCTGCATCTCGACGAGAGATCAGCACTGTATCAGCATCATTCATCACAGAATCTAACAACACATTTAAACTACATTCGGCTTCTGCAAAAGACACAGTTCTCATAAAACTTCCGCATATGTAACTTATAAAACAAGTATAGGTGTAAAGCCCTGACTTACATAGTAACTGGAGCGGCCCGATTGATTCACTTTGATAAAACGCTGCAAGCAAAGTTTTCTTTTCATGCACCTAGTAATGATAGATGTTTCAGGCTGTGATATTTCAGTGCCAACAGCAGACAATGCTTGAATGGCGCGCCAGACACAGAAGCAGTTAACGGCAGAACAATGGCTCGTTTTCCCTCATACTCAAATTCCTGCCGGTATATCTCTTTGAAAGTTTCGATCAGGCTGGTCTGGCAATGAAAGTAAACCTTAATAACATCAGGATCTTTTGGCTTCCAGTCGATTCGAATCGCGCTACCACCTTTGACCAGATAGCTGGCTTCCCCCCACTTCAGAGTTTCTTCCACTGCCCCTAGCGCATTTTCCTCTGCAACGACAAAGATAAGTCGACGCACCTCTTCAAGCTGCTTTTGCGCCGCTAACGGATAGCTGGAGAATTGCTGCTGGATTTCAGGTTTCACTGAATCTCCATCGGGGCGACGGTCCATAATGCTTAATCAAGAGGATAAAGCTCAAAATCAACAAACTCTTCCCACTTTTTAAACCACTGGTAAAACAGCGCTTCGTCATTCGACTCCATCAGCTGAAAACAGATGTTTTTCTCTGAATTCACCCATGAATTTAAGTAGTACAAGCCATCAGGAAACTGACGCCCTTTGGCGTTATACACTTTGTAGTTTTCTGCCATTAGCCCAGGTTTAAAGTTTTCTACGACCATGTATTTTTTCAAAGTGTGTCCTTATGTCTGCTAATACTTAGCAAAACACTGGCAAAAAATTACCAATAAAATAGCGTGCTAATTTCTGTGATTTTATTGTACTAAGTCCCTAAATTAACTTAGCTTTCTTTATTCAGCAACTTATAAATAAAAGCTATCGGATAAGGCCAAAGACAATAGACGGGCGCAGATAAACCGCGCCCCTACAGTAGGTTTTGAGAGAAATAATTCAAAGAAAAGAAACACAAAACTTAAGCGGGAAGCTGGCCACCGCTAATACGCCACTGGTCACCGTAGTCTTTTACCGATTGCACAGAGCTAAAACCTGCGTTGGTTAAAATCTGCTGTACAGCGTCGCTTTGCTGATAGCCGTGTTCCAGCCATAACCAGCCGGATGGCGTCAGAAATTGTGGGGCCTGACTGCAAATATGGCGGATATCAGCCAGGCCCTGCTCTGGCGCTACTAAAGCGGAGTCGGGCTCAAAACGTACATCGCCTAAGGCTAAATGCGGGTCTTGGGCATCTATATAAGGTGGGTTGCTGACGATTAAATCAAACTGCTGGCCAGCTAAAGCTTCAAACCAGCTGCTTTGTTTGATCTGGCAATTGCTCAGCGCCAGAAGCTCAACATTCTGCCTTGCCAAAGCCACGGCATCGGGTTGTAAATCAACGCCCGTCACGGCCCAATCTGGCTTTTCTTTGGCTAAAGCCAAAGCTATAGCACCTGTGCCAGTGCCTAAATCCAGCACTTTGGCCTGAGCTGGCAAGGGCAAAGCCAGGCATTGTTCTACTAAGAGTTCGGTGTCTGGTCTGGGTATTAAAGTGCAACGGGCAACAGCAAGTTTAAAATCCCAGAAATACCAATGGCCTAAGATATGTGCCAAAGGCTCGCCAGTCAGACGACGGGTCAATACAGGTTCTAACAACTGCAACTGTGCCTGGGTAAGCTCACGCTCCGGATACAAGATTAAATTGGTGGCATTAATATCCAGCACTTCCAGCAGAATACGCCGGGCTTCCTGTTTTGCATCCGCAGGCACAGGGCCGGTTTCAAGCAAGGGAGTGAGTAACGCAGTAGCCTGTTGCAGCCACTGCGTTAAGGTAGGATTGTTAACGGTTTTCATCAGCCAAAGCAGCTAACAGATCGGCCTGATGTTCATGGCTTAATGGGCCAATCACCAGATCTAAATCCCCTTCCATTACGTCTAATAAACGGTAGATGGTCAGGTTAATACGGTGATCCGTTAAACGGCCTTGCGGGAAGTTGTAAGTACGGATACGTTCAGAACGATCACCACTGCCGACTAAAGAGCGGCGGGTCGATTCTTCCTGTAAGCGGCGTTTTTCATCTTCAGCTGCCTGAATACGCGACTGCAACACGGCCATAGCCCGGGCCCGGTTTTTATGCTGCGACCTTTCGTCCTGACACTCCACCACTATACCTGTAGGCAAGTGAGTGATACGAATGGCTGAGTCTGTTCTGTTGACGTGCTGACCACCGGCACCAGAGGCGCGGTAGGTATCTACTTTTAAATCTGCCGGATTAATTTCTATGGCTTCGCTTTCCGGTACTTCCGGCATGATGGCCACGGTACAAGCTGAGGTATGCACCCTGCCCTGAGATTCAGTGGCCGGCACCCGTTGGACGCGGTGACCACCGGATTCAAATTTTAAAATACCGTACGCGCCTTCGCCCTGAATGCTGGCGATCACTTCTTTGTAGCCACCGTGTTCGCCGTCGTTACAGCTGATAATTTCAACTTTCCAGCGTTTGCGTTCACAAAAACGGCTGTACATACGGAATACGTCGCCAGCAAAAATAGCGGCTTCGTCACCACCGGCACCGGCACGAATTTCAAGGAAACAGCTGTTGCTGTCGTTCGGATCTTTAGGTAACAACAGAATTTGTAAGTCCTGATCCAGTTGCTCTATGCGTTCTTTGGCGGCTTTGAACTCTTCCTGCGCCATATCACGCATATCCGGATCTGAGTCTTTCATCATTTCTTCAGCGCTGACTAAGTCGTCCTGCGCCTGACGGTATAAGCCAAAGGTTTTGCTCAACTCTTCCAGCTGGCTATATTCTTTGGACAGTTCCCGAAAACGACTTTGGTCAGAAATTACGCCAGCGTCACTTAATAACGCCTGAACTTCTTCATAACGTTCGACCAGAGCTTCGAGTTTGCGGTACACCGATTCTTTCATGTTGTTTCTATTTACCTGATTACAGATCTAACAAAGTGTTGATCAAAGATTGTTGTTGAGGCTGCTCGTCCTGCAGTAACTGTCTGAGCGCTTTAGTTGGTGCATGCATCAACCTGTTGCTGAGTTTAGTCGCAAGTTCAGCCATTACTTTTTCCGGGTCCTGCCCTGCTGCAATTTGTTTGCCCGCTTTGGCCAGTAATTCGTCACGTATGGCTTCGCCTTTGTCGCGATAATCACGCACTACATCCAATTGGCCATGCAAACTCAGCCACTGACTGAATTCTGTCACGCCCTGCAAAATCATTTGCTCGGCTTCTGCTGCTGCTTCCTGCCTGTTCTGCAGGTTTTGCAGCACTATGGATTGCAAGTCATCCACTGTATACAAATAAGCGTCTTCCAGCTCTGCCACTTGTTCTTCAATATCACGGGGCACAGCTAAATCGACAAAAAACATCGGTTTATGGCGGCGTTTTTTCAGCGCCTGTTCCACCATACCTTTACCGACTATAGGCAAGGTACTGGCGGTTGAACTAATAACCACATCGGCATTGGCTAAAGCTTGTGGCACCTGAGCCAGGCTGACCGCTTCACCGTTAAACAAACTGGCTAAAGCCGCAGCTTTGTCATAAGAGCGATTCGCCACGGTAATTTTTTCTGCGCCCTGCTCTAATAAATGTTTGGCGACCAGTTCTATGGTCTCACCTGCACCAATCAGCAGCACTTTGACTTTACCAAGCTGACCAAAGATTTGCCGCGCCAGACTCACAGCAGCAAAAGCGACAGAGACTGCACTGGCGCCTATGTCGGTTTCAGTACGAACCTGCTTGGCCACTGAAAAGGTCTTTTGAAACAAACGTTCAAAAGCCGGATTAATAGTACCGGCCTGACGGGAATGGCTATAGGCCTGCTTCACTTGCCCCAGAATTTGTGGTTCACCCAGTACTAAAGAATCCAGGCCGCAAGCCACACGCATTAAATGACTGCTGGCCTGCTGATCCTGATGCAGGTATAAATGATGCTGCAATTCGGCTAAGTCCAACTGATGAAATTTGCTCAGCCAGTCAATTACTTGTTTCGATTGTTCGGGGCTGCCGCTAAAATACAGCTCAGTTCTGTTACAGGTAGACAAAATCACAGCGTCAGACACCCGGGTCGTCGTCGTCAGATCCCGTAAGGCGTCCAAAATTTGTTCAGGCGCAAAAGCCACCTGCTCACGTAAAGAGACAGGCGCAGTTTTATGATTAATACCTAAAGCAAAAATGGTCATTCACCTGTGTGGCCCGTTTCAAAAAAACCGGCATTCGCCAAAAAGAGGGCGAATTGTACGAAAAAGCCCAAACTAAAAAAAGCGTAGAGAAGGAATTAGTGTGTTTGCAGCGATAAAAACTGGTTGTTTTGTAGTTTTCAGTCTGATTTTGACAGGTTGTGCCAGCCACAGCAGCCAGCTAAAACCAGTTATTCCCCTGTCAGCTCAACAGCGCCAACTGCAATTAGAGCAATTGCATGAGTTTACTCTGACCGGAGCTTTAGGGGTAAAAGCACCTCAGGAGAGCGTCAGCGGCAGTTTAAACTGGCAACAACAAGGGCCTTATTTTCAGGCCAGCATGACCAACTTTGTCGGTATTAGTATTTTTGAGCTGGAAACCGACGCCCGTGGCGCGACGGTCAAAGCAGATGGCGAAACTCATCAGGCTCAGTCAGCCAGTGCGCTGCTGGATTATTTATCCGGCTGGAGTTTACCTATTGAAGAAATGCCGCTGTGGCTCAAAGGTGTGGCAAGCTCAGAGAGTTTTAATCACCAATGGGACGCACAAGGCCGTTTAACCAGTTTTACGCTAAAAGACAGCCAGCAGCGTGACTGGCAGGTCAGTTACAGCGAGTTTTTCCCTGATGCCTTAGCTTTACCCAAACGTATTCAACTGGATTCAAAAGCAGATGGCAGCCGAATTAAACTGGTGGTGCGTAAATGGCAACTTTAACTTTATCAGCGCCGGCCAAACTGAATTTATTTTTACATATCACAGGCCGCAGGGCCGATGGATACCACAATCTGCAAACTTTGTTTCAAATGCTCGATTGTGGTGACCAGTTGAGTTTCACACTGACCACGGATGGTGAAATCCAGTTTAGTTGTTCAGATAAAAGCATAGAAAACGACAGCAACTTAGTAGTTCGCGCAGCCAGATTATTACAGCCATTAGCTCCCCAAAATGCGGGCGTACAGATTTATCTGGATAAAAAAGTGCCGATGGGCGGCGGCTTAGGCGGCGGCTCGTCTGATGCCGCCACGACACTGCTGGCATTAAACCAGTTATGGCAACTTCAGCTGTCGAACGCAGAGCTTTGTGAACTGGGCTTAAAATTAGGTGCCGATGTGCCTGTATTTGTGTTCGGAAAAACCGCCTTCGCCGAAGGAGTGGGAGAAAAATTACAACCTGTCAGTTTGCCGGAAAATTATTACCTGATTGTGACGCCTGATGTGCATGTCAGCACGGCTGAAGTCTTTGGCAATCCTGATTTAATCCGCAATACGCCCATCATGTCGGTCAAAGATCTACTAGACTGTGAGTGGAAAAATGACTGTGAAACTCTGGTGAAGCGGCTCTACCCCGAGGTTGCAATGGTACTGAACTGGTTGATAGAATACGCGCCGTCCCGAATGACAGGTACCGGCGCCAGTGTATTTGCCGAGTTCCAGGATGAATTAAGTGCCCGTCAAACCCTGGCAAAATTACCGCCTCAATGGCGTGGTTTTGTTGCTAAAGGGGTCAATCAGTCTGCTGTCCTGACTGAATTGGAACAAGCCGTATGACGCACAGCAGGCGACATAAAAAGCCTGCTGCATTATTAACCGGACTCACAAACTGCCCTGAGGATCCTACCGTGCCCGACATGAAGATTTTCGCTGGTAACGCCATACCAGAACTCGCCAAGAAGATAGCCAGCCGTTTATATATCAAGCTGGGCGATGCCGAAGTCGGCCGTTTTAGTGACGGTGAAGTCTGTGTACAAATCAATGAAAACGTCAGGGGATCTGACGTTTTTATTATCCAGTCTACCTGTGCCCCAACCAATGACAACCTGATGGAACTCATTGTGATGGTAGACGCTTTACGCCGCGCTTCTGCCGGTCGTATTACTGCTGTAATCCCTTACTTTGGTTATGCCCGCCAGGACAGACGTGTACGTTCTGCCCGTGTGCCTATCACAGCCAAAGTAGTAGCCGACTTTTTATCAAGCGTAGGTGTAGACCGTGTATTAACTGTGGACTTACACGCTGAGCAAATTCAGGGCTTCTTCGACGTTCCTGTAGACAACGTCTTTGGTAGCCCGGTATTGCTGGAAGATATGCGCAAGCGTGAATTCGTGGCACCGGTGGTAGTATCTCCCGATATAGGTGGTGTAGTACGTGCCCGCGCTATCGCCAAACTGTTAAACGATGCTGACTTGGCTATCATCGATAAACGCCGTCCTAAAGCCAACGTGTCACAAGTGATGCATATCATAGGTGATGTCAAAGATCGTGACTGTATTATCGTTGACGACATGATTGATACAGGTGGCACTTTATGTAAAGCCGCTGAAGCCTTAAAAGAACAAGGTGCCAAACGTGTTTTTGCTTATGCGACTCACCCTATATTCTCAGGCTCTGCCGCTGAGAACATCAGAAACTCAGTGATTGATGAGCTGATCATCACAGACACTATTCCATTGAGTGCAGAAATGCGCGCAGTCAGCAAAGTAAAACAACTGACCTTAAGCGATATGCTGGCTGAATGTATCCGCCGTATCAGCAACGAAGAATCTATCTCTTCTATGTTTGATTAATTTCAGACTGAAGATTTGAAAAAGGCACCGCTCGGTGCCTTTTTTATACTTGTCTTTTTGTAGCTTTCATTTGCAGCCTTAAGGCTCCAGTGATACCATAGCGCGCTTTTTTGCGTCGGCTGATTCACTTCGCCAGGCAAAAAAGCTTCTTCCTGGGGTCAGGTCGCGGAACCCAGGGTCTATTAATTTTTGGAGAATACCATGTCAAACGCCATTTACACGTTAAATGCAGAAGTCCGCTCTGATTTAGGGAAAGGTGCGAGCCGCCGCCTACGTCACGCAGACAAAGTACCAGCTATCGTTTACGGTGGTCACAAAGAAGCTCTGTCTATCACTTTAGATCACTCTAAACTGTTACAAGCTCAGGCTAACGAAGGTTTCTACACTCACATCCTGACTCTGGTCATCGGTGGTGAAGAAGTGAAAGCTATTGTTAAAGCTATGCAACGTCACCCGTTCAAGCCAAAAGTTATGCACGTTGACTTCCAACGCGTAGAAGCTGGCCACGAGTTACACACTGTAGTTCCAGTACACTTCATCAACGAAGCTGCTGCTGTGAAAAAAGGTGGCGTAGTTGCTCACCACATCAACGAACTGGCTATCACTGTGTTACCACAGAACCTGCCAGAATTCATTGAAGTGGATTTAGCTGACGTTGAAGTGGGTGTAACTCTGCACCTGTCAGACATCAAAGTTCCTGCTGGCGTAACTATCACTGAGTTAGCCAAAGGCGCTGGTCATGACCAGGCTGTAGTATCTGTGAACAAGCCTGCTGGCAAAGCAGACGAAGACACAGCTGAGTAATGACTGAAGCAATTCAGTTAATTGTGGGCCTGGGTAATCCAGGCCCAGAATACAGCCAGACCCGCCACAACGCAGGTCAATGGTTTGTAGAACAACTAGCCCGCCGCTATAACGTTTCTCTTCGTCCTGACCCTAAATTTTTTGGCCTGACTGGTAAATTTGTCACCCAAGGTCAGGAATATAAATTGCTGGTTCCCACTACGTACATGAATTTAAGTGGCAAAGCCGTTGCAGCTATGGCGCAGTTCTATAAACTTTTACCCGAAAACATTCTGGTGGCTCACGACGAAATGGCGATAGCGCCCGGCGTAGCAAAATTTAAACTGGGTGGCGGTCATGCCGGTCACAACGGTTTAAAAGACATCACCAGTAAACTCGGCAATAATGCCAATTTTTATCGCCTGCGACTGGGCATTGGCCATCCCGGCCATAAAGACTTAGTCACAGGTTATGTGCTGGGCAAAGCACCGCAATCCGAACAGAAGCTGATTGACGAAGCTCTGGATGAATCGATGCGTTGTTTTGAGCTCTGGTTAAGCGATGGCTTAATTAAAGCGCAGCACAGATTACATAGTTTTAGCGCGGCTTAAGCCAAAGTTTAAGCGCGTCCGGTTCGCAAACAGCACGGCTTTGCCGTCTACAGCACAAAGGAAACACCCATGGGTTTTAAATGTGGCATCGTTGGTTTACCAAACGTAGGTAAATCCACTCTGTTCAACGCACTGACCAAAGCTGGTATTGAAGCGGCTAACTTCCCGTTTTGTACTATCGAACCAAATACCGGTGTGGTACCAGTGCCGGACCCACGTCTGAACCAACTGGCTGCTATTGTAAACCCGCAACGCATTCTGCCAACGACCATGGAGTTTGTGGATATCGCAGGTCTGGTCAAAGGCGCATCCAAAGGTGAAGGTTTAGGTAATAAATTCCTGGCTAACATTCGTGAAACCGACGCCATCGGCCATGTGGTACGTTGCTTTGAAGACGACAACGTGATCCACGTTGCTAACAAAGTAGACCCGGCAGATGATATCGACACCATCAATATGGAACTGGTACTGGCTGATATGGACAGTGCTGAAAAAGCCATCTTCCGTGTCAGCAAAAAAGCCAAGGCCGGTGATAAAGACGCCAGAGCTGAAATTGAAGTGCTGGAAAAAGTAAAAGCACACCTGGAGCAAGGATTGACCTTACGCCAGTTGGAACTGTCACCAGAAGAAAAAGCGCTGGTGTCCTACATGAACTTCCTGACTATCAAACCTACCATGTACATTGCCAACGTGCTGGAAGATGGTTTTGAAAACAACCCACACTTAGACGTAGTGCGTGAAATTGCCGCCAAAGAAGGTGCCATAGTGGTTCCGGTCTGTGCTGCTATTGAATCAGAAATATCTGAGCTGGAAGATGACGAAAAAGCTGAATTCTTAGAGTCTATGGGCTTAACTGAACCAGGTTTAAACCGCGTGATCCGTGGTGGTTATTCACTGCTGAACCTGCACACCTACTTCACTGCTGGTGTTAAAGAAGTACGCGCCTGGACTATCCCTGTTGGCGCCACAGCCCCACAGGCAGCTGGTGTGATCCACACCGACTTCGAAAAAGGTTTTATCCGTGCTCAGGTGGTGTCATTCGACGACTTTATCGCCTGTAACGGTGAAGCCGGCGCCAAAGAAGCAGGCAAACTGCGCGTTGAAGGTAAAACCTACGTCTGTAAAGACGGCGACGTCATGCATTTCTTGTTTAACGTTTAACGCTTAGGCTTTACGTTACCTTTGAAAACCGGACTTTTTAGTCCGGTTTTTTGTT
>CAMLSF010000126.1 GCA_946482615.1 uncultured Chromatiaceae bacterium
CGCACTGCAATGACAGATGCGATGAAACCTGAAGCCAGGGACCGTTTAGTGGCGATGAAGCCGGTTGGTCGTTTAGGCGAAGCCACAGAAATTGCTCATACAGCTAAATACATTTTCGAAAACGACTTTTTTACCGGCCGTGTCGTTGAAGTGGATGGTGGTATTAGTATGTAATCAAAATGGGGTCAGATCACATTATCAAAGAACTGGCCCCATTTTCAGTTTTTACGGGAATCTTTCTGATGAAACTTGTACTTTTTCTGTTGCTGCTTGTTCTTTCCGCTTTTACCTCTGCACAGCAACTGGATACTCCCAATTACAAAGTCGAAATTCAGCAACTATGCCCGGAAGGTGAAGTGCAATGCCAACAGGTGCTGTACAAAGGCACTTCTAAAGTATCGGGTGCCAGCATCGAATTAAAAGGCTCGGTTTGGCATAGCTTGTGTGCCGATGAGGTAACGCCCTGTCGTTTTTTAGGTTATCAGTTTAACAATGGCCGTATTCGTTATCTGGTGCATGAAACTGGCTTGTTACAGGTGATTGGCAGTTCAGGAAAAGTGTTATTGCAAGAGCAGGGCACCTGGGACTATCAACAAGAGAACCAACAAGGATCAGGCAACAGCAGTACCACAGAGCCTGAGAGCAAAATATGAGGCCACTGGATGCAGGTCCTTTAACACTGCGTTTACTGACAGATGCAGATTGGCCCTTATTCCTTGAGTTGCATCGTCAGCAACTGGTGTTGCAGTATGTCGCCGATCCATTTTCGGAAGAGCAAATCCGTCAGCGTTTTGATGAAAGGTTACAGCCCTGGCAAGCCGGTGATTTGCATTGGCTGAGTTTAGTGGTGGTCGAAAAGCAAAGTGGCACTGCGACAGGGGTTTGTGGTTTTCATTGCCTGGAGCCGGACCCGGACAGACCTTTAACCGCCGAAGTGGGTTATCTGTTTTTGCCGCAGTTTTTTGGCAAAGGTTATGCGACACAAGCGTTAAAAGCTACTCTGGAGTATGGCGCTGAACTTGGGATCAAACACTGGCAGGCTGTGGTGACTGAAGGCAATCTTGGTTCCTGCAGAGTACTGGAAAAGTGCGGCTTTCATTGGGTAGAGCGTCAACATAATGGCTATCAGATAGGCAATCAATTTGTCGCTGATTTAATTTACAAAAAAGGCGACAGCCAAGGAGTAACGGCGTGATCCCGGTTGAATTTATTCTGTTGCTGTTAAGTCCGGTTTTTTTCATTTTTATTGCCTTTGAATGGCTTTCCAGCGAAAAACGCGGCAAGGCCTTATACCAGTGGCGTGACACAGCCGCCAACTTTGGTTTAGCGGCTTTGCATCAGGCCGGTGACTTTATTGCCTTGCTGGTGCTGCTGCCTTTTATGTTATGGTTATCGCAGTTTGCGTTGTTTTCTATTGAGTTTTCGGCGCTGAATTTAGTTTGGCTCTTTATTGCCCAAGACTTTTTGTATTACTGGTTTCACCGCTGCTCGCACAGAGTGCGCTGGTTATGGGCGTCCCATGTTGCGCATCACAGCTCACGTTTAATGAATTTCAGCACGGCCTTTCGCCAGTCTTTAACTTACCCTATTTCCGGCATGTGGTTATTCTGGCTGCCGCTGGTGCTGCTGGGGTTTGAAGTGCAGCTGGTGCTGGCTGTGGTGGCTATTAACTTAGCCTTTCAGTTTTTTGTCCATACCCAGTCCGGCAAACACTGGGGACTATTGGGTTTAGTGCTGAATACTCCAGCCTGGCACCGCGTGCATCATGCCTGCAATCCGCAGTATATAGACCGTAACTATGCCGGGGTTTTAATTGTCTGGGACAGACTTTTTGGTACTTTTGTGCCTGAAGACGAAGCTTGCCGTTATGGTATTACCGACGATTTTCAGTCGAGTAATCCGCTGACTATTACCTTTTACGAATGGCGGAAAATGATTAGGTTGTGGCCACAGCTCGCGGGCTGGCGGAATAAACTTAAATTGTTGGTTGGTCCACCGGAAGATTTTGCTGAATTGTCTGTATCGCACAACAAAAAGCAAGGAAAGGAGATGGAAGGCAGTGAATAAATTGGTACTGAAACTATTGCTGCTGTTAGCAGTCCTGTTCTTTGCTATCTGGCAACTGTCTTCCAGCGTTAAGTTTCAGTTGTTTGGTGAGCTGATCCACAAAGTGGATACAGAACAAAAGCTGGTGGCTTTAACTTTTGATGACGGCCCAACACCACATTACACAGCCGGGGTTTTGCAGCTGTTAGAGCTGTATCAGGTCAAGGCTACTTTTTTTGTCACAGGAGCCGAAACCCAGCGTTATATGACACAGGCAAAACAAATTGTTGCGGCAGGCCATCAGCTTGGCAATCACAGCTGGTCTCATCAACGCATGGTCTTTATGTCATTGGATGAGATTAACCGTGAAATTGAAGGCACAGATCAACAGATCCGTGCCGCAGGATATCAAGGCGATATTCTGTTCAGGCCACCTTATGGTAAAAAGCTGGTGCTGTTGCCCTGGTATCTGGCAAAGACCGACAGAACCAGCATTATGTGGGATATAGCGCCTGAGACTTTTGATGAAGAGACCGAAGATCCACAGACAATGGCCGCGCAGGTGCTGGAGCAGGTTCAGCCCGGTTCTATCGTATTGCTGCATCTGATGTACAAAAATCGTGAAGCCTCACGTGCAGCCTTGCCGATTATTATTAAAGGCTTAAAAGCCAAAGGTTATGCAATGGTCAGGCTGTCTGACTTGCTTGCTGCCCAAAAACAAGCCACAGTAAAGCACTAATCAGATCATCAGAGGCGGAGGGAATCATGCTTTATCAAGGCAGTTGTCATTGTGGTGCAGTGGCTTATCAGGTTGAGGCGGATATCAGTTCTGCGTTAAGTTGTAATTGTTCGATTTGTAGCAGAAAAGGCTATTTGCTGAGTTTTGTCCCAGGCGACAAGCTAACTTTATTAAAAAAGGATCAGCCTTTAACCACCTACACTTTTAATACCCATAAGATTAAACACCAGACCTGTCCGGTCTGTGGTTGTTCACCTTTTGCTTTAGGCACAGATCCACAAGGCAATGAAGTCGCGGCAATTAATCTGCGTTGTTTAGAAGGTATAGATTTGGATGCTTTAGAGATCCACAAGCATGACGGAAAACACAGCTAAACAAGGTGGTGGCTTTAAAGCCTGAAAAGCAGGGGCTGGCTTGAGCCCCTGTGGTATTCAACTCATTGCTTTTTAACAAACTCAGACTTCAACTTCATAGCACCAAAACCATCAATTTTACAGTCGATATCGTGATCACCTTCGACCAGACGTATACCTTTGACCTTTGTGCCAATCTTCACTACTAACGAAGAACCTTTGACTTTTAAGTCTTTAATCACTGTGACCGTATCGCCATCCTGCAGCACATTGCCTGCTGAGTCGCGGATCACTTTGTCGCCTTCTGCCGCATCTGAGCTGGTTGCTGCGGACCATTCATGACCACATTCAGGGCATATCAATAAAGTGTTGTCTTCGTAGGTATAGGCGGAGTTGCATTGTGGGCAGGCGGGTAATTGGCTCATGATATTCCTGATTCAATGGTAAGAGGTGCGAAAAGGCCGGCATTGTAGCCGAAAGGCCCTACTTTTTACAGGGCTTTTAGCTCAGAGCAATAAATCCGCTTCAATAGGCCGCCAGACGGCACAGCTTTGCTGTAGCGATTGCGCCGTTAAGCCAGGTACGCTGTACACCACAGTATCAACCCCATGTTGTTTGTAGACGGCCTGCAGCAGCAAATCGAAATCACCATCGCCTGAGAGTAAGACCACAGTGTCGACTTCGGCGGCTAAGGTCAGCATATCAATGGTTATACCCACGTCCCAGTCGCCTTTGGCCGAACCGTCGGCGCGCTGAATAAAAGGTTTGAGTTTGACCTCAAAGCCAATATGGCGCAGCGCATCCTGAAATTTAATCTGCTGATCATCTTTTTTATCAATGGCGTAAGCAAAGGCGTAGCTGATCTGCCCTCTAAGCTGCAGTAACTGCCAGAATTTACGGTAATTAAAGGAGCGGCCATAGGCCTGTCTGGTGGTGTAATAAATGTTTTGTACATCGACAAAAACTGCAATTTTTTCCATCACAAGCAAAACCAAAATGAAGATTTTATGGACTATAGCATGGCATCTGTTTGAAACCGCGAAAGAAAATCAGCCTGTCGCGCTTTGTGTCTGTTAAAATGGCTGTAACTTGTCCGGAGCGCTTTGCGAATTTTCTATGAATAACAACGATGTATTACGCCGTTTACGTTACGCCTTTGATTTTGGCGATCAACAAATGATGAATTTATTTGCCCATGCCGGTTTAACCGCCAGCCGGGCCCAGGTCAGTGACTGGCTGAAAAAAGACGAAGATGCGGCTTTTCAGCCTTGTGATGATGTCACTTTAGCCACTTTCTTAAACGGCCTGATCATCGAACGCAGAGGGCGCAAAGACGGCGAACTGCCTGTGGCAGAGCAGCGTTTGAATAACAACATTATTTTTCGTAAGTTAAAAATAGCGCTGGATTTAAAAGATGATGACATAGTGCAAATGATGACCAATATTGGTTTTCGCATCAGCAAACCTGAACTAAGCGCTTTTTTCCGCCGTGCGGATCACCATCATTACCGCCAGTGTCAGGATCAAATTCTGCGTAACTTTATCAAAGCTGTGCAGATCAAATACCGCGAAAGCGCAGAAGACTAACAGCCTGTTATTCAAAAGCGACAAACAGGATCTCAGGCATGGAAGCGCCGCTGTATTTTTTTAAAGTGTTTACCCATGATGCTCAGGCAGGTAACCCTGCTGCCTGCGCTTTATTAGCCGAATGGCCTGAAAGTGCTTTGTTACAGCGCATAGCTTATGAAGCTCAACAGGTGGTGACAGCTTTTGTGGTACCCACAACAGATAACCCTTACCAGTTCCAAATCCGTTGGTTTTCCTGTCAGCAAGAAATCAACCTGTGTGGCCACGGCACCTTGGCTGCAGCTGCTTTGCTACGTCAACTCAAAGGTGAGGGGCGCTACACCTTTCTTAGTCCTTATGGCGAACCGCAGGTTACAGTCAGAACCGGCGAATTAGTAATGCAATTACCGCAGTGGCCTGCAACTCCTGTTCAATGGCCTGCGGCTTTGGCCTGTGTTGAGGTGCTGGATGCGTTTCAGACCCGCGATTTAGTGCTGGTGCTGAAGGATCAACAGGCTGTACAGCAATTTGAACCTGATGCTGAGCTGATCCGCCAATTACCACAGCATGCGTTGATCGTCACTGCTTTTAGTCCCCCTGATACTTATGTGCTGCGTTATTTTGCGCCAGCTATTGGCATAGAAGAAGACATAGCAACAGGTTCAGCTCAGTGTTCCCTTGCACCTTATTGGGCTGCAAAAACAGGCCTGAGCAGCTTTAAGGTACTGCAGCTTTCTGCTACTCCAGCCAGCTTTGCTGTCACTATTCAGTCCGGCCAGCTGTATTTAAAGACGCAAGCCGTAGCTGTACCGCATCTGATCAGGCCTGTAGCAACAATGCCTTAACAACTGAGCGCAATTGCAGTAGGCTGATGTGAGTTTTTAGCAGGAGACTTCTTATGTCGACACAACAAGTTCAGACCGGTCAGGGGCCAGTTTATGGTCAGTGTTTATGTGGCAAAGTCAAAGTGAAAGTGGCTCAGATGGCATTCAGAGTGGGCGCTTGCCATTGTCAGTACTGCCGCACCTGGACTGGTGGTCCTTTGTTTACCTTTGATTGTGGCACTGAGGTCAAACTGGACGGCGCTTGTTTTAGCTCCAGTTTTCAATCCTCCGACTGGGCCGAGCGTGGCTTTTGTAACAACTGCGGTACGCATTTGTTTTACCGGCTCAAACAAAATGGCCAGTATTTTATTCCGGCAGGTCTGCTGACACTGCCTGATGATCCTGTGTTCGATCACCAGATTTTTATCGAACAGAAACCTCACTGGTACTGTTTTGCGAATCAAACCAAGGAACTGACAGGGGCTGAAGTTTTTGCGTCCTTTAGCTCCGACTGAAGCTTGTCTTTGCTTACCTGGCTATTGTGATCCAAAGTACTGCAGAGGCCGTTGAAAAATGAACAAAAGCACCTGTTGTTAAGTCCTTGTTTATATTTCAGCTTTACACTGGGTTTTCAGATTTTTTGGTGAATGGAGCGCGCGTGAATCGAGCACAGAACTTAAGTAAAGTCGCAGTTTTTGTTAGCCTTAGCGCTGCCAGTCTTGCTGTTTCAGCACAGGATGTCAGCGTCTGTCAGGGCACTTTGGATAACACTGAACGCCTGGCCTGTTACGACAGGATATTTGGCACCACAGCCACAGTGCTGACAGACACTGAAACAACGCAAGCTGAGGCAGAGGCTGATCTTGAAGTTAAACCTCAGGCTGTGGCTAGCACTGAAGTGGTGGCAGAACCTGTAGCTGTGGCGACAGTGATGCAAAAATACTGGGAGTTAACGCCGGAAGAAAAACGTGACCGTTTTGTGTTTCGCACTTACCAGCCGAACTTCTTTTTACCTGCTCATCTGACCTCCAATATCAATAAGGCGCCTCAGAGCCCAACCCGTGGTCAGGCTGAAGAGAACAACAACTACAAGCAGATGGAAAGTAAGCTGCAAATTTCATTACGTGCCAAGTTAATGACAGAGTTTCTGTTACCAGGTGCTGATTTATGGTTTGCCTTTAGCCAGCGTTCGATGTGGCAGTTATGGAACAAACAGGATTCTGCACCTTTTCGTAATACCGATTACCAGCCTGAGCTGATTTATGTGGTGCCTGTGGCACAACAATGGGGCAACTTACCGGGCGACTGGCAAGTCCGTATGCTGCAGTTTGGGGTAGCCCATCAGTCCAATGGCCAGGCTAAACCTTTGTCACGCAGCTGGAATAAAGTGTATGCAGGTTTCGCTGTGGATAAAGGCGAGTTTGGCCTGAACTGGCGTTACAACCAGCGGATTTCGGAAAATGGCGAAGAAGACGATAACCCGGATTTAATCGACTATATCGGCAGTCATGAGATCAGTGCTAACTGGTTGCCAGGTGATGCTACAGCCCAGCTGACCTGGCGGAATGACTTTTCTTACCTCAATCGGGGCTCCTGGCAGTTGGATCTGACCTATCCGGTTGACCGCAGTAAACTGGATGGCCTGCGCTGGCATTTACAGCTGTTTTCCGGTTATGGCGAGACTTTGCTGGACTATAATTTCCGCCAAAACAGTGTCGGCCTCGGAGTGATGCTGTTTAATTTCTGAATGTTTGCTTAAGATCATGCCTTAACTGAGCTGCGTACTGTGCAGAAAAGCTTGCTTCTGCTCTGTTGGCTAAGGTAAAAAAGCGGACCAACATTAACCACAGGCCTATGATCGTGACATCGGAACAAGCAAACGCCTTAACGGAACATTTGATAGCACTGGAGTTGCAGTTACAGCACGCCGAAACCAGAAAAAATAAAGCACTGTTAAATCTGTTGCTGGCTAATGGTTTTGAAGAGATCGCCGCATCCGGTGTGCGTTTTGATAAAGCCCATGTGTTACAACGTTTGCCGGAAGAGCAGGCACCGTCGGTGGAAGCTTTTGATTTTGAAGTGCGCCTGTTAGCCAAAGATCTGGCTCAGGTGTTATACAAAGCCAAATTACGCAAAGCGGGTGAGCTGCAAAGTAAACTGTCGCTGCGCAGTTCTTTATGGCAACTCAACAGCCTTGGCTGGCAAATGCTGTTTCATCAGGGCACAGCCGTATTGCCAGCCAGCGGGCCCGTTTAAATGTCAGGCTATTTTATCCGGCCCTTACAGCCAGATGATGTTGATGCTGTGCTGCAGTTTGAGTTGGCTCACAAAAGTTTTTTTGAGCAAAGTATTGAAGCCAGACCGGATGAATTTTATCAATCTGCGGCTGTGCAGCAGCATATAGCTGAATTTTTACAGTTAAAACAGCAGGGACTGGCCTGGCCCTGCCTGATTTTTAATGCAGCAAAGGAGCTGATTGGCAGAGCTAACCTCAAAGACATAGACAGAGTCAGCCAATCGGCTTACGTCGGCTACCGTATTGCTGAAGACTGGTCTGGCAAAGGGGTCGCCAGTTTTGCGCTTAAGGAGTTGATACAGCAGGCGAAACAGCAGGAGCTCAAGCTGTTATTGGCCTGTGTATCGACCGAAAATCGGGCATCGGAGCAGGTGCTGAAAAAAGCCGGTTTTCAACCAATGGAAACTATCCCCAGAGTGGCGATAGTGCAGGGCAAAGCTTTGGCTGGTTATCTGATGTGGCTGAAACTCTAAGCTATTAAAAAATCATTTAAATTCTTCTTGACCTCAAGTTAACCTGAGCTTTTACAGTGGCGGCAGATTTTAAGTCTGTGCAATGGCACTGTAAAAGGAGTATGTTGGAATGAGTTCAGTTGTATCCTCCTGGTATGATCCCTGGTTAACCGCTTTAGCGCCGCTGATTTGGGGCAGCACTTATATAGTCACCACCGAATTTTTACCCCCTGATGTACCTTTGTTATCCGCCGCTTTACGCACTTTGCCGGTCGGGCTGTTGATGCTGTTCTGGTTAAGGCAGCTACCTACACGGGGCTGGTGGGGAAAAATCTTTATCTTAGGCCTGTTAAATATCGGCGTATTTCAGGCGCTGTTGTTTGTGGCTGCTTATCGTTTACCCGGCGGTGTGGCTGCCACTGTGGGCGCCATTCAGCCTTTAGTGGTGGTGATCTTAAGCTGGGCTGTGCTGGGCGGCCGGACTTTATGGCTGAGCTGGGTTGCTGCGTTGTCCGGTTTACTGGGGGTTGCTCTGCTGGTGCTGGGGCCGACCGCTCAATTGGATAGCATAGGCGTACTGGCTGCTGCAGGTGGTGCTTTGGCTATGGCCTGCGGCACTCTGTTAACCAAAAAATGGCAACCTCCTGTCAGTGCTCTGGTGCTGACCAGCTGGCAGTTGACTGCAGGCGGGGTATTTTTATTGCCTTTGGCCCTTAGTGTGGAAAGCCTGCCTCAAAGTATCAGTCTGACCCATCTGTTAGGTTATCTCTGGTTGGGGCTTATTGGCACAGGCCTGACTTATGTGATCTGGCTGCGGGGGGTGATGAAGATGTCAGCCAGTGCTGTCACAGGTTTTAGTTTATTAAGCCCGTTAAGTGCAACAGTGCTTGGTCTGGTTGTGCTGGGGCAACATCTGACTCTGGTGCAGGGACTGGGCATGGTGTTGGTATTGGCTGGTGTCTGGCTGGGGCAGGCAAAAGCCGCAGCTATACAGGTAAAAACTGAGGCCCGCTTATGAAAATAGCTATTGTGTATCACTCAGTTACAGGCACCACAGCGCAATTGGCTGAAGCTGTTGCGGCCGGCTGCAATTCTGTCCCGCAAGCAAGCGCTGTATTAGTTCGTATTGAAGGGGCTGATATAACCCAAGGCCGCTATCACAACACTGCAATGCTACAGAGCATAGATCAGGCCGATGCAGTGATTTTTGGCTCTCCCACTTTTATGGGCTCGGTATCCGCACAATTTAAAGCTTTTGCCGATGCAACAGCAGGCGAGTATTGGGGCAAACAGCTGTGGGCCGACAAAATTGCCGCAGGTTTTACTGTCGGAACTGGTTACTGCGGTGACACTTTGCATAGCCTGCATTATTTACAAATTCTGGCGGCACAGCAGGGTATGCTCTGGGCTGGTCTGGATTTGGCTGGTGCTGGTGATGCAAAAGCTCCCAACAGACTGGGCGCTCAGGCCGGGGTTATTGTCAGAGCTGTTGATGGAGCAGTAGCAGAGTGTGATCTGCAGACCGGGTTTTATTTAGGCCAGCGGATTGCCCGTCTGGCCAGCCGGTTAATAAAAGCCGGGGATAAAACAATGCTGATGCGGCAACTCTGAGTTTCCGGAGCAAAGCTGGTGTTTTGTGCTGCTTTTACCGATCATCAGCTTTTTAACTTTGGGGAAAACTCTGATGACAGCACAAACACCACCAACCGAAGCAGAGCAACTGGTGCAACGACAGCTGGATGCCTACAACAGTAAAAACCTTGAGGCCTGGCTTTCTTGTTACCATCCGGATGCAGTGCAACTGGATTTTCATGGGGCTGTGCTGGCCAGCGGCCACGAGCAGATGCGTGAGCGGATCCGTCTGCGTTTTGCAGAACCTGATCTGCACGCACAACTGTTAAACCGTTTGGTGATGGGGGATTGGGTCACAGACCA
>CAMLSF010000127.1 GCA_946482615.1 uncultured Chromatiaceae bacterium
ACCCAGAGTGGTAGCTTAGCAGCAGCTATAGATGGCATCAGATCAGGGTGCCCCCAGGCCACTACAGGAGCAGCGGCTGCAAATAACTGCGGGTGTTTGCTCGCCATATACCAGGTGCCAAAACCGCCGTAGCTGATACCGGAGATATAAAGCCTTTTAGTATCTGTGTTGTAATTTTTCTGCACAGTCGCAAGCATGGCTAATAAATCCTGCTCTGCCTTCTCCCAACCGTTTGGTAATAAGACGGGCACTTTCGACATATCCGTCACCACTTTGGCAGGCGCTATGGCTTTATCGGATGGAAACATCGCAGGGCGTGGTGGTACACCATCGGCTAAACGTTTTGGGATATCAGCTTTGCTGCGGTTGGCGATATAAGGCAGTTTACCCATATCAAACATATGCAATTGCGGCACTATCATAATAAAAGGCAGGTCACGTTTTTGGATCCAGGCTTCATACAAAGGACCGTGGATCAGGGTGTAATCCAGTTCATCCAGGCCGTTGCCGCGTTCGCCATTGCCATGCAAAAACAGCAAAACGGGCCACTTTTGCGCCGCTTTTTGATCATAACCCTGAGGCAAATAGACAAAATACTGCCGCTTTAAACCATCGACTGAGCTTTGATAATCTTGTCTTAGCAACTGCGCTTCTGAAGCCGATACAGCACCGGACAATAAGACAACACATAAAGATAAAATTCTGAACAACATAACTATTCCTTTTTTATTAAGTTGCAAAGCTCTGCACTTCAAAAGCTCAGTTCGGACCCAAAAAACCAAAGCTTATGCTCGCTGACTTTGTCTGTTTTGTCAGCACAACTTCAGCTAAAAACCGGATAAATTCAGTTGGCTTGGCAATTCGACAGCCCTGAAGCTGTTCACTATGCTTAGCGGCGGATAAATAACCAAACCGGAGGACTTTTTATGAGATGGCTTTCCTGTATCAGTGTGTCTGCGCTTTTGCTTTTTACCGCATCAGGTTTTGCGGCTGTGACCGAAAAAAAAGTGCAGTTGCCAAACCAACTCGGCAGCGCAGTAATTTACGGCAATGACAGCGTGAAAAAACAAGGCACAGGCGTTATCGTGATCCACGAATGGTGGGGCTTTAATGATTATGCCCGCAGCAGAGCCAAAATGCTGGCCGAACTGGGTTACACCAGTATTGCGGTGGATATGTATGGCACAGGTAAAGTAGCCGACCATCCGGACAACGCCATGGCCTTTATGGAAGAAGCGATGAAAGATCCGGAGAAAATAAATGCCCGTTTTGAAGCCGCTATGGCCTTACTCAAAGCAGAGTCAGGGGTCGATGCCAATCGTATTTACGCTATGGGTTATTGTTTTGGTGGTGGCGTGGTACTGAATCAGGCCCGTATGGGTAAAAACCTTGCCGGAGTCGCCAGTTTTCATGGCATGTTAACCTCTAAAAAATTCAAAGCAGATGCAGCTACTCTGAAAGCTAAAATTCTGGTGGCCCATGGTGGCGCCGATCCTTTTGTGCCACCTGAGCAGGCCAGCAGCTTTGTTGCTGAAATGCTTGGCGCCGGTGCTGACCTGGATTTTCGGGTGTACCCTGGGGTAAAACATAGTTTTACCGTGCCTGATGCCAGTGCCAAAGGTGAAGCTTTTGGTATGCCTTTTAAATATGACGAGCAGGCTGATAAAGACAGCTGGGCTGCGTTATTACGTATGCTGGAACAGAAATCATAACAGCGCCTGCGGGCGCTTTCTAATGCGCTGTACTACTGTTAACTCCATTGCAACTTGAATCACTAAATGTATGCTTTGTTTCAGCTTTTTATTTAAAAGCTTTTAAATTAACAGTTACACTCTAACCATAGTTATTGTCTGGAATGTGTTATGCGGGCAGCTTTACCACCCAACGAAACAGAACGTTTAGCGACATTACATTCGTTGAATATCCTTGATACAGCCCCGGAGGCAGCCTTTGATGGGCTGGTTCAACTGGCAAGCCATATCTGCCAGACGCCCTGCGCTGTATTGACGCTAGTGGATAAAGACAGGCAATGGTTTAAAACCAAAATTGGCTTTGACCATCACCAAACCCACAGGGATATCTCCTTTTGCGCCCACAGTATTCTGGAACCAGACCAACTGACCTATGTCACAGATGCCAGTCAGGACCCACGTTTCGCTGATAACCCTGATGTGACCAAACCTGATGGTATCAGGCTCTATGCAGGCGCACCGCTGAAGTTAAGCAATGGTGCTGTACTTGGTACTTTGTGTGTGGTGGACACAAAAGTGCGGGAACTGACAGCAGAGCAGCGGCAAGGTTTAACCTTGCTGGGCATGCAGGCTGTACAACTGCTGGAAGCGCGGCAAAAGGCTGAGCTTTATTACCAGCAGCAACGCACTCTGACAACAGTCATCAACCATGCCCCTGTGCTGTTGGGTCAGATAGATACTCAGTTTCGTTATGTATTCTGCAATCATAAATACCTCGAATGGTTTGGTATTGAACCTGATGCTGCTGTCGGAAAAACTATCGAAGAGGTATTTGGTGAGGCTCCTTATGCCGAAGCCAAACCCTCACTGGAGCTTTGCCTGACAGGACAAAGGGTGTCTTTTCAGGCTAAACCTGCCAGTGGACAGATTTTTGATGTGGATTTTGTGCCACAAAAAAATCATAAGGGAAAGATCGAAAGCATCATTATTATTGCCGCCAACGTCACCGAAGTTCACCAGCAGCAACTGCAGATTAAGCAGGAACATAACAGAATGGATGCCATTATCAATGGCTCTAATCTCGGCACCTGGGAATGGAATATACAAACAGGTTCAACAGTGTATAACAATCGCTGGTTTGAGCTTTTAGGCATGTCGCCACAAGTTGCAACCTCTGTTGATTTATGGGCCAGCCTGCTGCATCCGGACGATTTAGTTCAGTCGAAACAGATACTGGCGCAGCATTTCTCGCGGGCAACAGCTTATTACGACACCAGGTTCAGGATGAAGCACCAGAATGGACATTGGGTATGGATCCATGCCATAGGCAAGGTCATGAACTGGACCTCTGATGGTCAGCCTTTATTGATGTTTGGTATTCATTCTGATGTGACAGAGTCTCTTGCCAGAGAAAATGAAATTTTACAAACCCGCTCCTGGTTGCAGGCTATTGTCGACTCCTCCACTGAAGTCGCACTGATCTCTACAGATCCTCAGGGAACCATTCAACTCTTTAACACTGGGGCTGAACTTATGCTTGGCTACAGCGCAGAAGAGCTGGTAGGCAAACATAGTCCCGCATTATTCCATGACCCAGCGGAAACTGAAGCCTACGCCAAACAGCTTAGTCAGACCTATCAAAGCTCTATTCAGGGTTTTGAGGCCTTTGTTTATAAAGCCCGGCACGGTCAAAGTGAAACCCGGCAGTGGACTTATGTCTGCAAAAATGGCAACCGTAAACAGGTACGTTTGAGTGTGTCGGCAATACAGGATGAACACAAGGCAATCCGGGGTTTTTTAGGGGTCGCCATAGATGTGACTCAGCTGGAGCATTTAAATCATGCCCTGCTGATGAGTGAACAACGTTATCGCTCTATGCTGGATAACCTGCCCGGCGTAGTGTACCGCTGCCGTAACGACGAGCATTGGACCATGCTTTTTGTCAGTGATGAAGTTTTTACACTGACAGGTTATCAGGCGCACCAGTTAATCCGCAGTAAAGAAATCAGCTTTGCTCAACTGAATCATCCACAAGATGCGGAGCGGACCAATACCGCGGTGCAACAGGCGCTGGCTAAGCAGCAACGCTTTCAGGTTGAATACAGGCTCAGGCACAAAGATGGCAGCTTACGTTGGGTACAGGAATTAGGTCAGGGGGTGTACGACGACCAGGGTGAGTTGTTGTATATAGATGGTTTTATCTGGGACGTCACCCAGCAACACGAAGCGCAATTAGCTTTAAGTGCAAGCGAACAAAAATTATCGTCACTTTACAAAATGGCTCCGCTTGCCATAGTGCTGAACCGCTTTACTGATGGTGCTTTTATAGAGGCCAACCCTGAGTTTTATCGGATGCTGGGCTATCAGAACGCCCCCAGTTGCTTTGAAGCCCCTTCCAGCGCCGGTTACGCTACTATGGGCGCAGATCCTATGTCACAACTGCAACACAATGGTCGTTATGGTCCGCTGGAACAGGAGCTGCACCATCAGGATGGCCATATTGTTCCTGTGTCTGTGACTGGGGTGCTGATTAAAAATCACGCAGGTGAACAACAGATCTGGTCCATTATTCAGGACATTACCGAACGTCGCCGGATAGAGCAGATGAAAAACCAGTTTGTCTCTATGGTCAGTCATGAACTGCGAACCCCACTGACCTCCATTTCAGGAGCTTTGGCACTGATCACCGGTGGAGTATTAGGGGCCGTGCCTGCAGCTATGGTTCCCATGCTGGAGATAGCCAAAGACAACAGTACCAGACTAAGTCAGCTGATTAATGACCTGCTGGATATAGATAAACTGGTCGCGGGCAAAATGCATTTTGAACTCAGGCTCTGCCTGATTGCCGATCTGCTGCAAAAAGCAGTACAAATTAATCAACCTTACGCAACCAAATATGGTGTCGAACTCAAGCTGGCTGAACAGCAGGACGCGTTAGTGATGGTCGATGCCATGAGATTTCAGCAAATCATGGCCAATTTATTGTCCAACGCAGCTAAGTTTTCACCTGCCGGCTCTGTCGTGAAAGTACGGTCTGTAGTAAAAGATGCAGTGGTCAGGGTGGAAGTGGAAGATGAAGGTCCTGGTATACCAGACGAGTTTAAAGCTCATATTTTTGAGAAATTCTCCCAGGCCGATGGAGCGGACAGCAGACAAAGTGAAGGCACAGGCTTAGGTTTAGCCATAGTCAAAGAGCTCACTGAGCATATGGCGGGTAAGGTTGGTTTTTATAATTTGTCTCCTAAAGGCAGTTGTTTCTACCTGAACTTTGCTCAGGCGAAACAAGCCAGCCTGAATCAGCCGAAAATACTGGTGGTGGAAGATGATCCTGCTGTCGCGACATTGATCATGCAGATGTTGCACACTCAGGGTTATCAAAGCCACAACGCAGCAACTCTGGCAGAAGCTATTGCAGCCTTGGATCTGGATTTGTATCAGGGCATTACCTTGGATCTGAATTTACCCGATGGTCATGGTTCAGCCTTATTTGCTGAACTACGAAGCCGTGAGCGCTATCAGAGCACTCCAGTCCTGATCATCAGTTCTGAGTCGCAAGACGATCATACTCAGTTGCTCGGGGGCATTCATGCTTTGGATTGGCTGGATAAACCTATATCCCCTTCCTCCTTGCTGGAAAAGCTGGATCAGCTTTTAAGAGCAAAGAAAAATCAGGACATCCGAATTCTTCATGTTGAAGATGACCCACATTTAGGGCAAATATTAGCCTTACATCTGGCGGACTTTGCCTCTTCTGTTCAAGCCAGCAGTGTCAAATCGGCTATGCGACTGCTGAGCAATCAGCATTTTGATTTAGTGATCCTGGATATTGGTTTGCCAGATGGTTCTGGACTGGAATTATTACCCGAACTGGCCTTACGCCAGCCACAAACACCGGTGGTCATTTGGTCCGCTCATGAACTGAATCAGACGCAAAGGCGTCAGGTAGATTTGGTACTGGCCAAAAGCCGGATTGACTTACCGGCTTTGTTACAACAATTAAAAAACTTATTATCTCAGAAGGGCTGATCACTTTAAGCTCTGCCTACAGAGCTTAAAGTGAAAACGCCGGCTAAGCCTGTTGCTGATAAAACTGAGTTTGGTTTCTGCCTGCATGTTTGGAGCTGTATAAAGCTTTATCGGCCTGATCAATCAAGTGATCCGTGTCATCTGATGCTTTTGCCTGACAGATACCTGCACTGAAAGTACAGTGAAAGTTCTGGTAATCAAAGCTAAAAGGCAAACTGGCAAAAGACTGACGCAACTGCTCAACCAACCCAAAAGCTTGTTGCTGGTTACAATCAGGCAAAATCAATAAAAACTCTTCACCACCGTAGCGACCAATAATATCGGTTTTACGAAGTTGCTGTTTTAACAGATTGGCTAAACTGCTGATCACCTGATCACCAATCAGATGACCATAGTTGTCATTCACCTTTTTAAAATGATCAATATCCAGCATCACCACACTTAAAGGCTCACCAGTACGTTCACTGCGTTGCAACTCATGGCTTAAACGTTCTTTCACCCTGGCATGTTGCAACAAGCCTGTTAAGCTGTCTTTGGTCATCATATCAGCCAGCTGTCTGGCACGCTGTGCTCTGGCAAACACAGCCACAATGAGCGCAGTGTCTGTAATAGGTTTAGTCAGGAAGTCATCGCCCCCTTTCACTAAAGCAGCCAGTTGACGTTCCCCGTCTGTTTCAGAAGAAAGGTAAATAATAGGCACACTAAGCCATTCATCCTGCAAGCGGATCAATTGCGCCAGTTCAGGGCCTGAACACCCCGGCATCAGTACATCCAGCAACACCACATCTGGACGGAACCTATTCAACCCGTCAAAAATTTGTGAAGGGTCCAACAAAATTTCTGCACGCAAACCAGCGCCTTGCAGCACCAGTGCATAATGTTCGGCTAATAGCTGATCATCATCAACAATCAAGACCCGGAAAGCCTCACGCCGCCGCACCGCCAGTAAACGTTGCAAACGGGCCTCTAACGATGTGGTATTCACAGGTTTAACAAAATAACCACGGGCGCCTATCCGCACCGCCTGCAGGTGATGGTCAAAACTGCTATGACTGGTGAGTACCAGCACAGGCAGAGCTTCAGTTAAACTCTGTTGAAAACCAGCAATATACTCCAGACCGGTTTGTTCCTCATCCGGTAAGGAAATATCCAGAATAAGCGCATCAGGTAACTTTGTTTTCAGCGCCAGATCGAGTTCAGCAATACGTTTATAACTTTGAACCTGGTAACCAAAAGTGGCGAGAGTCAGCGTCAGATGATTTGCTGTTTCTTCATCATCCTCCAGCACATAAATTAAAGCCTTTTGATCACTTAACAAATCCAGTCTGGCTGATGTCAGGTTCATCACCTGATGCCCGCTTTGATGTGCATATTGCACCTGCTGGAAAATGGTCATAAAACTATTGATTGCAGTCAGGTCTGGTGCAAACTCTTCGGCCATCCAGTCTTTTAATTGCAGCTCAAGATTTTTGGCGAGTTTACCTAATTGTGGCAAACCAAAAGTACCGGCAGAACCTGCCAGGGTATGAAATTTATGTTTGAGCGGCAGAATGATTGAACGCCAGTCAGCCTGACCTGGCAAAGTAACCAGGGCGCCAACCTGAGACGCTAAAGCCGGAATTTCTGCTTTCAATCGCTCCATATATTGCTGATGAAGCTTGGCCAGTTGCTGCTCTAATTTAGATTGTTCTGCGGTCATGCTCTGCCATAGTTCGCTGATAAGTGCTGTTCTACTATAACAAAGGATGGAATAAATCCCAGTAACAAATACAAATTTGCCTGCAAAAAATTTACGCTATGTGCTTAAAACAACAACAAAAATTGGGCAAAGACCAGACTGGCTTTGCCCAATGAAGTTACAGTCTGACCATTAAGCCTGAGGCTAAAGCTCTGCGGTAAGCCAAAAAGGCCGGAATAGCCCCTAACATTAAGGTTAATCCCAGCACTGAGCCCAGCATCACAGCAGTTTGGTCATGCCAGGGGTTAATACTGATAAAAAGTCCATACTGACTGGCAAGCAGCTCACGGAAGGCCCAGAGGCCGGCCACCAGCACCAGCAAGGCGCTGCCTATGGACAATAACGCCATCAGCAATAACTCCAGCTCAATCAGTAAAAATACGGTGGAAGCCGGAGCCCCAACAGCCCTTAAAATCGCCATTTCACGTTGCCGCTCTTTCAATCCTGCCAACAAGGTCGTGACTATCCCCACTAAAGTCGCCACTATCACTAAAGCCGTGATCAACAGCAACATGTTCTCTACCATGCTAAGCATTTGCCAGAGCTCTGCCAAAGCCACACCAGGCAAAATGGCCGATAAAGGTTCAGCTTTAAACTCGTTGAGCTGACGCTGTACGGCAAAAGTCGCCATTTTAGATTTTAACCCCAGCATATAAGCGGTAATGACTTTGGGTTCCAAATCCATCTTCAGGCTTTGTTCTGCACTGATGCTTTTACCGGGCGCTGGCATACCACCGCTTTGCCAGCCCAGATGAATGGCTTCTATGCCCTGCAGCGGAATATGCACACTCTGATCCACAGGTGTGCCTGTTGGCGCCAGAATACCCACCACTTCAAAAGGTTTATCTTTATGTTGGGTGAAACTGATACTGCCAACCCCATGCGACAAAGTAATCTGTTCCCCCAGTTGGTAGCCCAGTTTTTGCGCCACCACAGAGCCTAAAACTGCCTGGTAAACCCCAGCAAAAACTTTCCCCTGCGCCAGTGTTAATGGCTGTTTTTCGCCGTACTGGTAAAACTTAAAGTAGTCCTCATTGGTGCCTATCACCCGATAACCACGGTGTGAATCGCCAAGCGAGATTGGAATACTCCAGGCCACTTGCGGATGAGTTTTTACCTTCTGATAATTCTGCCAACTGATATTGTTGGTGGCATTGCCGATACGAAATACTGAATACAATAATAAATTCAGCTGACTGGAACGGGCCCCTACGATCAGATCTGTGCCAGACACTGTGCTGGTAAAGCTGCTTTTCGCTTCGTGACGAATATGATCAATACCCAATAACAAAGCGATACTGATAGTGAGGGATATCACCGTCATCAGCACTGTGCCCTTGCGGTTCCATAAACTGGCTCTGGCCAACTGCATTAACATGGCTGAACTCCTTGCTGTAATTGCTCCATATCCAGCTCAAAGTGAAAGTAAGAGCGTAAAGCAGGATCATGACTGACAAAAATCACTGTAGTACCACAAAGTTGTGCCTCGCTCAGCATCAGTTGCATAAATGCATCTCTGTGTTTATGGTCCAAAGCTGAAGTAGGTTCATCAGCAATCAACAATGCAGGCTGAGTTAATAAAGCCCGTGCTATAGCCACACGTTGCTGTTGGCCCACACTCAGCTGATGGGCTGGCGCCAGCCACAACTGCTGGTCTAACCCTAATTTTTGCAATAAATAACGGGCACGCTGCTCAGCCTGCGGAATTTTTTTGGCAAAAGCACTGACCAGCAACACGTTTTGTAACACAGTCAAATACGGAATTAAGTTCAGTTGCTGAAAGACCACACCTATGGAAGATGCCCGCAATTGGTCCCGTTTCGAAGCGGATAAAGTGGCCATCGACTGGCCAGCAATGACAATATCGCCCTGCTGACAAGGATAAATACCGGCCAATAAATTCAGTAAGGTGGTTTTCCCTGAGCCGGAGGAGCCATAAATAAATAAGTGCTGGCCCTGCTCTAATTTCAGTTGTGGAATATTTAATAAAGGCGGCTGATCCGGCCAACTGAACACTAAAGATTTGAGTTCAAGTGCCGGAATTTTCAGGTCTGTGTGCTCTGACATTACAAGGCTCATGTTATGATACGGCTTCTTTTGTGACCTTATAACATATGCAGAGGCTGAGGCTCCAATGGTTAAATCGTTATACATGGCGTTAATTCTGACTTTGGTCGCATTTACTGCTTTGCCGGTGAAAGCTGACGACTATAAGGCATTGGAATGGACAGATTTATTGCCGGAAGAAGATTTGAAAAAGATGGAACAACTGCCGGAAATCAGCCATGAAGGTGGCGAAGCGCCGGCAAGTGGCGCCTTAAATCAGGCTTTTGGTAATCAGGACCCGGCAGCGGCGGCCTGGAACGAAGTGCTGATGTCCGCCAATGTCAAAGGCGAGTTAAACAATCAAAAAGTGAAAGTACCTGGTTTTATCGTACCTGTGGAATATGATGCTGATCAAAACGTGACCGCATTTTTCCTGGTGCCTTATTTTGGCGCCTGTATCCATGTGCCTCCACCACCACCAAACCAGATTATTTTTGTCACCAACAAACAAAAAATTAAAGGCGACATGATTTATTCGCCGTTTTGGATCAGCGGCACTTTGACCACAGAGTCAATGAGCCATGATTTAGCGAAGTCAGCCTATTCCATGAAAGCCGATAAAATCGAAGAATATACCTACGAGTAGTCGCATCCTTATCTCAATAAAAAACCGGCTCAG
>CAMLSF010000128.1 GCA_946482615.1 uncultured Chromatiaceae bacterium
GCGCCCGGAGAAAATACCCGGCAAGCCGGGCAACGACAGGGTTCGGGCTCCCTTATCTGAACAACACCAGATTCACTTGATTTTCCAGCAGCTCCTGACGGCCGCTGACAGCTTTCGGGCTTAACTGTTCACGCTCTACCAAAGCAGCCAGAGATTGCAATGAATGCTCGCTACCCTGAATAGCTTTACCTAAAGCGCCATTCCAGCCGGCATAACGCTCTGCGACAGCCTTACCTAAGAAGTCTTTTTCCACCAGCACTGCGGCACGTTTTAATGCCATAGCCAGGTGATCCATACCACCAATGTGACCATGGAACATATCGGCGCGGTCCATACTCTGACGGCGTAATTTGGCGTCAAAGTTAAAGCCACCAGTGGTGAAACCACCGGATTTCAGAATTTCGTACATCACCAGGCTCAGCTCTTCTACGCTGTTCGGGAACTGGTCTGTATCCCAGCCGTTTTGTGCATCACCACGGTTGGCGTCAATGCTGCCAAAAATGCCAAGCGAAATAGCAGTGGCCACTTCATGGTGGAACGAATGGCCAGCTAATGTGGCGTGGTTGGCTTCGATATTAACGGCGAATTCTTTTTCCAGACCAAACTGCTTCAGGAAACCATACACAGTAGCGGAGTCGTAATCGTACTGGTGCTTGGTAGGTTCCTGTGGTTTAGGTTCGATCAGTAAAGTGCCTTTAAAACCAATTTTGTGTTTGTGCTCAACCACCATTTGCATAAAGCGGCCCAGTTGCTCACGCTCCTGACGCAGGTCTGTGTTCAGCAGAGTTTCGTAGCCTTCACGACCACCCCACAATACGTAGTTTTCACCACCTAAACGCTGAGTTGCGTTCATCGCATGGAAGACTTGCGTCGCGCCGTAGCTGAAGATTTCCGGATTCGGGTTAGTGGCAGCACCTGCAGCGTAACGTGGGTTACTGAATAAGTTGGCTGTACCCCACAACAATTTCACACCGGTTTCAGCTTGTTTTTGTTCCAGTACATCCACCATAGCGGCGAAGTTGTTGATGTACTCTTTAATGCTGTTGCCTTCAGGTGCAACGTCTATGTCGTGGAAGCAGTAGTAAGGGATCGTCAGCTTGCTGAAAAATTCAAAAGCGACATCGGCTTTGGCTTTAGCCTGTGCCATAGCGTCACCGGCTTCTAACCATGGACGGCCAAAAGTGCCCTGACCAAAAACGTCCTGACCATTCCAACAGAAGTTGTGCCAGTAGCAGGCGGCCATACGCAAATGTTCCGCCATGGTTTTACCCAGAATTTTTTCATTGGCGTTGTAATGTTTAAAAGCCAAAGGGTTGGTGCTGTCGGCGCCTTCATACGCGATTTTGTTAATTTGGTCGAAATACTGAGCCATGTTGCTCTCCTGTTTTACATCAATTCCAATGCTGCTAATGGTGAGCATTGCAGGCTGGGTTCACAATTATGTTTTTTCAAAGCCACCTTGTGCTTTTGCTTTATTCCTGTCGTCTTTGCTGCTGTAGCTTTGTTATCCAGCTTTGAGACCTGAAACGGGCGGGGAAAAGCCCCACCCTTAATCTTAAAAATGCTCAGCCAATGCCTGATACAAAGCCTTAAATTTGCTGTAGCGTTTGGCTAAAGCGGCGTGACGTTTAGCGTCCGGTTGATGCTGACTAACCAGTGGCGGCGGCGGGCACAAAACATCCAGCGCTGTATCGGGTTCCATTGCTAAGTGAGCCAGGCGGGCCGCACCTAAAGCAGGCCCTACTTCACCACCTTCTCTGAAGGTCAGGGGCTGGTTCATCACATCAGCCAGCAACTGCCGCCAATAGGGGCTTCTGGCACCACCACCAATCAGGTTAATTTCTGTCGGCAGTAAACCACTGGCATGCAAAGCTTCAGCCCCCTGGAACAAGGCAAAACTGACGCCTTCGAGCACCGCATAGGTCAGAGCTTTTTGGTCTGTGTTGTAATCCAGACCAAACCAGACGCCTTTGGCATTGGGGTTGTTATGAGGTGTGCGCTCGCCAGACAGATAAGGTAAAAACAGCGGCAGTTCTTCAACAGCAGCAGGGCCTTGATCCAAATCGGCCAGCAAAGTGGCGACAGGGGTTTTTACGACTTGTTCGGCATACCATTGCAAACAGCTGGCCGCACTTAAGGTGACAGACATCAAATGCCAGGTATTTGGCAAAGCGTGACAAAAACTGTGTACCGCAGATTGTGGATTGGCCAGAAAACCATCACTGACGGCAAAATACACACCTGAAGTGCCCAGCGATAACATGGCCTGACCCGGATGCACTATGCCGGCCCCTACAGCACCAGCAGCATTGTCACCACCACCTGCTATCAAAGGCACTTCAGCTAAACCCCAGCGTTTGGCGAGGTCAGGTAATAAACGGCCTGTGATCTGATTGCCTTCGTAAAGTTTTGGCATTTGATCGCGGCTTAAACCACAAGCACACAGCAGCTCGTCGTTCCAGTCCCGTTTCGCCACATCCAGCCATAAAGTACCGGCGCTGTCTGACAGATCAGAGGCAAAGTCGCCACTTAAGCAAAAACGTAAATAATCTTTTGGCAGCAGCACTTTGGCAACCCGGGCAAAAGCTTCTGGTTCCTGTTGGCGTAACCAGAGCAATTTAGGAGCAGTAAAACCCGGCATCGCCAGATTGCCTGTGATTTCTGGCAAATCAGCCACTTTTAATTCCAGCTGTTTACACTCGGCAAAGGAGCGGCCGTCGTTCCATAAAATGGCAGGGCGAATAATCTGGTTTTGTTCGTCCAGCAAAGTTGCACCATGCATCTGCCCCGCTAAACCTATAGCTTTGACAGCGGCTAAAGACTGGCGTTGGCTTAACTGGTCCAGACAAGACTGCAGGCCCAGCCACCAATGCTCCGGGTTTTGCTCTGACCATAATGGCTTTGGCCGGCTGACGGACAACTCTGCACTGGCGCTGTCTGTTACTTTGCCGTTTTCGCCCAGCAAAATCACTTTGATGCCCGAAGTGCCTAAATCTATGCCTATGTACATAATCTGAAATCTGTTCTGACTTTTGGTGAGCTAATACTTGGCGAGGGAATGCAGGGCAGCAATTACGAAAATTCATAATTCGCTGCTGAATTCTAATTTAGTGTTTGCCAAAAAAGCCCGACTGGCTAATATTTAACCCGCTTAAATAAAAAAACAAAAAAAGATAACGCTAAATATCCAGAGTAAGTGGAGTTGCAATCAACAACGCTGCGGCTTCAGGTACGAAGGGTAAAATGACAGGACGGGGATATGTTTAAAGCTAAACACAGCATTACACTTTTGTTTAATGCCAATAAGGTATTTGACAGACAAGTGATCGAAGGCATAGGCCATTATCTGCAATCATCTAAAGTCGACTGGGACGTGTATCTGGAGGAGGACTTCCTCTGTCGTCTGGAGCACATTCATGAATGGGGCGGTGACGGTATTATTGCCGACTTCGACGATATGAATATTCAACGCGCTCTGGCAGGTTCCACTAAACCTATAGTTGGGGTGGGCGGCTCTTACAGCAAAGCCTCGGATTACCCTGATGTTCCTTATGTCGCCACCGACAATTATGCGCTGGTGCAAGCGGCTTATGAGCATTTAAAACGCAAAGGGTTAGACCGTTTTGCTTTCTATAGCGTGCCAACCGACGAACAGCATCGCTGGGCCACTGAACGCGAAAATGCGGTAAAAAAACTAACGGCGCAGGATGGTTACGACTGTCAGATTTATCAGGGCCATTGCACCAGACCTGAAACCTGGCAATACGCGATGAACCGCCTGACCGATTGGATCCAAAGTTTACCCAAACCTATTGGCATTATTGCCGTCACTGACTCCCGCGCCCGTCATCTGCTGCAAGCCTGTGAACACCTGGGCATAGTAGTGCCGGACAATATTTCCATTATAGGTATTGATGACGACGACATAGCCCGTTTCCTTAATCGCATCAGCTTAAGCTCTGTCACTCAGGGTTGTTTTGAAATGGGTTATAAAGCCGCCAAACTGCTGCATACCCAACTGAACAATATCGAGGTAGGCCAAAAACGTATTCTGGTACCGCCTGTGGGCGTAGCCTCACGCCAATCCACCGACTTTAAAGCCTTACGTGATCCTTATGTAATTCAGGCCATGCACTATATTCGCCGCAATGCGACCCGAGGTGCAAAAGTAGAACAGGTGACAGATTTTGTGGGTATTTCCCGTTCTAATCTCGAGCAAAGATTCAGAGCAGAACGTGGCCATTCGATCCACACTGAACTGCATAACCAAAAACTGGTGAAAGCCTGCAAGATGCTGGTGGATACTCAGGTGAACCCTATCGCCATCGCCAATATTTGTGGTTACCCATCGTTGCAATATATGTATGCAGTGTTTAAACGCCATTTTGGCCAGACCCCCAAAGAGTACCGGGAGTCACGGGGTGAAATGCTGAATAACGTCGCAGTAAACGACTAAATAGCAAACAACTTTGTAAGGGCGTGGTTTATCCGCGCCCTTATCTTTTTTAAAGCTTCCCCACCGAAAAAACGCACAAAGCTGACGTATTTTCATAAAGCCGAAGCCTTTGATGGTCATGGTATTTTTCTGTTCAAACCTGACTTAACTTGTCAAAGGAACAGATAAAAATGAAAACAACCTATGCCTCTGCACTGCTGGGCCTGAGCCTGTTATGCGGCTGCCAGGCTGAAAAGCCTGCAAATGCTGCGGCCACTTTTCACTGGTTTGATTATCAGGGGCAAGACGCTGTGTTTACCGAACCTTTAGCTAAAGGCAGTTACCAAAACCCGGTAGTCGCAGGTTTTTTCCCAGACCCCAGCATTACCCGCCGTGGTGATGACTATTACATGGTGACATCTTCTTTTTCCTATACACCGGGCTTACCCATATTACACAGCACAGATCTGGTGAACTGGCAGCTGATAGGTCATGCGCTGACCCGCGCCTCCCAGGTCGATATGTCAGGCATGCAGGTATCCCGTGGCATTTTTGCGCCCACTATTCGTTATCACGACGGCATTTTTTACATCATCACTACTGTCGTGGATAAAGGCGGTAACTTTATTCTGACGGCAAAAGACCCGGCCGGGCCCTGGTCGGATCCTATCTGGTTGCCTGAAGTGGAAGGCATAGATCCGGATATGTTTTTTGATGACGACGGCAAAGTCTACATCAGCCATAACGGCGAAGCACCGGGTGAAGCTTTGTATGAAGGTCACAGAGCTATTTGGATCTGGCAATACGACCCGGTGAAACAAGCCGTGTTGCCAGAATCAAAAAAACTGCTGGTCAATGGGGGCGTCGACTTAAGTACCAAGCCTATCTGGATTGAAGCCCCGCATATTTACAAACATAACGGCTGGTATTATCTGGTCTGCGCCGAAGGTGGTACTGCCGATCAACATTCTGCCGTGGTATTCCGTACCCGCAGTCTGACACAACCTTTTGTGCCTTACAGCGGCAACCCTATTCTGACACAACGTGACTTAGCGGCCGACAGAGCTAACCCTATAACCACAGCTGGTCATGCCGATTTAGTGCAGTTACCGGACGGTCAGTGGTGGGCAGTGTTTCTGGCGACCCGGACCTATGACCAGACCTACTTCAACACAGGCCGCGAAAGCTTTTTACTGCCGGTCAGTTGGCAAGACGAATGGCCTGTTATTCTGCCCAAAGGACAAGCCATTCCTTACAGGCCCGCAGCGCCGACTGGCTTAATCAGCAGCACCAGCGCGCTGAGCCAGACTGGCAACTTTCACTGGCGTGATGAATTTGATGGTCAAAAGTTAAAACCGGACTGGAACCTGTTGCGTGACTTTGATCAAAGCTGGTTAAAACTGGATGGACAGAACCTGCTGCTAAATGCCAAAGCTGTTGGCATGGATTCATTAGACCAACCTGCTTTTATGGCTCGTCGCCAGCAACATACCAGCTTTGAAACCAGCACCAGCCTTGAGCTGCCCAAAAGCGGTATTTCGGCAGGTTTAGTGGCTTTTCAGAATGAGCAGTATCACTACTATCTGGGCGTGAAAACTCAGCACGGCAAAGCGACTGTCTTTCTGGAGCAAGCCAAAGGTGGTAAACCCAGCCTGATCAGCAGTCAGGATTTAACCACCACTCCGGAGCAACTGCGGCTCAGAATTCAGGGTAAAGCGGGCGAGATCAGCTTTTATTACGCCGATCAACAAGGCGAATGGCAACAGTTGGGTGCAGTGCAGGATGCCAAAATACTCAGCACTCAGGTTGCCGGTGGATTTGTTGGCACCACTTTAGGTCTGCATGCCCGACAGGAAAAGGAGGATAAGCCATGAAAGCATTGTGCTTGCTGATCCTGGCTTTGCTCTGCTGCTCTGCCCAGGCTTTGCCCGGTCATTATTTAGCGCAACAACCAGCCAAAGGTGACTTTGCGTTGGTCGGCAAAAGTGCTGTGGCAAGTATTCAACTGGATGATAAAGACCATAAAGGCTTAAAACGCGCCGTACAAAGTCTGCAACAGGATATTCAAAAAGTCAGCGGAAAGCGTTTAAGCATCAGCCCCAAAGCGGAAAACAAACAGCTGCTGATTATTGGCAGTCTGGGCAATAACTTACTGTTGGATCAACTGGTTGCCTCAGGCAAGCTGGATGTCAGCACTATTCAGGGCCGCTGGGAAGCCTATTTGATTCAGGTGCTGGACCACCCCCTGCCAGGTGTTGAGCAGGCGTTGGTGATAGCTGGCAGCGATAAACGTGGTGCTATTTTTGGCGTTTATGATCTGGCCGAAACCATAGGGGTATCGCCCTGGCATTGGTGGGCCGATGTACCAGTGAAACAGCAATCAGAGCTTTATATCAAAGCAGGCACCCGCCTGACTGATGCACCTAAAGTGAAGTACCGGGGCATCTTTTTAAACGACGAATACCCGGCGCTGACACAATGGACCACTGAGAAATTTGGTGGCTACAACAGCCAATTTTATTCGCATGTGTTTGAGCTGCTGCAGCGCCTCAAAGCAAACTTCCTTTGGCCTGCGATGTGGAACAACGCCTTTGCCGATGACGATCCACAAAACGCTATTCTGGCCGATGAAATGGGCATAGTGATGAGCAACAGCCATCACGAACCTATGATGCGCGCCGACAAAGAATGGAACAGATACGGCAAAGGACCATGGGAATACTCCAGCAACCGCGACAATATCTATAAGTTCTGGCAAGAAGGTGCGCAGCGGCATAAAAACCTCGAAAGCATTTTTACTCTTGGCATGCGGGGGCAGGAAGATGAGCCGATGAGTGAAGGCGAAAACATTGGCCTGCTGGAACAAATTGTCGCTGACCAACGCCAGATCTTAACGGACACCTTTAAAGACAAGCCGATCACTGAAGTGCCACAAGTTTGGGCTTTGTACAAGGAAGTACAGGGCTTTTATGAGCGCGGTATGAGAGTACCGGACGATGTCACTTTGCTCTGGGCCGATGATAATTTTGGCAATATCCGCCGCCTGCCCACAGCGGAAGAACGTGGCCGCAAAGGTGGCGCTGGTGTGTATTACCACTTTGATTATGTCGGTGGCCCCCGCTCTTATCAGTGGATTAATACTGTGCCTGTGGCCAAAATCTGGGAGCAAATGAATTTAGCCTGGCAGTTTCAGGCCGACCGCATCTGGATAGTGAACGTAGGGGATTTAAAGCCGATGGAATTTCCGATCGACTTTTTCCTGCGTATGGCCTGGAACCCACCGGCTTTTAACGCCGATAACTTAGCGCAATTTGCCGTCAATTGGGCCACACAACAATTCAGTGCAGAGCATGCGGCCAGCATAGCTGAACTGATCCAGGGCTATACCAGACACAATGGCCGTCGTAAGCCTGAAGCCATAGAAGCCACAACTTACAGCGTTTTGCATTATCAGGAAGCAGAGCGTATCAGCGCCGAACTTTCGGCTCTGGTGGAAAAATCTGACGAGTTGTTCCGCCAATTACCTGCTGAGCAACAGGACGCCTATATCCAGCTGGTGTCGCATCCACTCAAAGCCAGTCAGGCCGTGTATGAATTAAACCGTGCTGTGGCGATGAATCAGTTGCATGGTGCGCAAGGCCGGATCAGCACAAACTATTGGGCCGATCAGGCGCGTTTATGGTTTAAACAGGATGCAGAGCTGACGAGTCTGTATCACAAGCTGGGCGATGGCCGCTGGAATCATATGATGTCGCAGCCTCATCTGGGCTTTATCTACTGGCGGGCACCGGATGCGAACCGCATGCCGGCACTGACCAGTCTGGAAACCACAGCAGTGGCAGAAATGGGGGTCATGGCAGAAGGCTCAGCCAATTACTGGCCGGCGACAGACTACAAAGGGCAGCAACTGGCATTAGATAGCTTTTATCCGCAAGGCCAGCAACAGCGTAAGATTGAAGTCTTTAACCGGGGCACTCAAACTTTTCCATTTAGCGCCAAAGCCTCAGCAGACTGGATAAAACTAAGTCATAGCAAAGGCCAGATTGAAGTGGCACAGACTATTCAGGTCAGCATTGACTGGAGCAAAGTAAAAACAGGTTTGAATGTCGGCGAAGTCCATGTGCAGGGTACAGGCTGGGGCGGTGCGAAAATTAAAGTGTCGGCCGTTCAACCAGAAACACAGCCAACTTCAGGTTTTGTTGAAGCTGATGGTTATATAGCGCTGGACGCAGCCAGTGCAAAGGTACAAGGCAATAACAAACACAGCTGGTGGCAATTGATCCCGGGCCATGGCCGTGGTGCCGCTTCTATGGCCGCCATGACAGAGCTGGATTATCAAATCAAAGACATCCGCAAAGCGCCTTATCTGGAATACCCGCTGTATTTCCATTCCACTGGTGAATTCACTTTACATAGCCTGATAGCTCCGACTTTGGATCTGGTGCCTGGCCGGGGTTTGCGTTTTGCCGTCGCGTTGAATAATGACCAGCCCAAAGTGGTAGACAGTCTGGCGGATAAAAGTCCTGCTGTGTGGGATAACGCCGTATTGGATGGGGTCAGAACCATCAAAAGCAGCATCAAAGTAGATAAAGCGGGCGAACATAAACTACGGATTTATCTGGTCGACCCGGCCTTAGTGCTGCAAAAACTGATGATTGATACGGGCGGCCTGAAACCCAGTTATTTAGGGCCAGAGCAAAGTAAAAGAATCGTGAAAACGGATAAATAACTGAAGCAAATTAGACCCCAAAGTAATACGAACGAAGGGGAAAGGAATTCAAATGAATCAGCTAGAACAACTCAGCAAACTAACCACAGTAGTGGCGGACAGCGGTGATATTGCCGCTATCCAGCGGTTGCAACCCACCGAAGCCACTACTAACCCATCGCTTATTTTGCAGGCCAGCCAGCAGCCTGAATATCAGCATTTATTGGTTAGCGCTTTAAAAGGCAATGAAACAGATATAGACGCAGCCTGTGAGCAAGTCACAGTGAATTTTGGTTGTGAAATTTTGCGCCATATACCGGGCCGGGTCTCGACTGAAATTGACGCCCGTTTGTCTTTTGATACCGAAGCCAGTGTGACCAAGGCCTTAAGTATTATTGGTCGTTACCGCGCTGCAGGTGTGGATTCAAACAGAGTGCTGATTAAACTGGCCGCCACCTGGCAAGGCATTCAGGCCGCAGCCCGGCTGGAAAAACTTGGTATTCATTGCAACCTGACCCTGATTTTTAGTCTGGCTCAGGCCAAAGCCTGTGCTGATGCCGGCGTGACCTTAATTTCACCTTTTGTTGGCCGCATTCTGGACTGGTACAAACAAAACCAGCCAGAGCAGGATTTCTCCGGCGCCAAAGACCCGGGTGTGTTGTCGGTAAAAACTATTTATAACCATTACAAAAGCCATGGCATTCCGACCGTAGTGATGGGTGCCAGCTTTCGTAACGTCGATCAAATCCGCCAGTTAGCAGGCTGTGATCTGCTGACTATAGCCCCGAACTTATTGCTGCAACTCAAAGACTCGACAGAGCCTTTACCAGCAGCCTTGCAGCCAGTGAGTACCCAAAGCCCAGCCACACCAAAAGCCCTGAGTGAAGCACAATTTTTATGGCAACTGAATGAGGACGCCATGGCCACCGAAAAGCTGGCCGAAGGTATTCGCAAATTTGCCGTGGACCAGCGCAAGCTGGAACAACTGTTACACCACTTAGCCCAAAGCCGTTAGGACCT
>CAMLSF010000129.1 GCA_946482615.1 uncultured Chromatiaceae bacterium
GCTACAAAAAGTCTGGCAGGCTTTTGGCGCAGAGTCCGCACTGCGCACTGAGATTTGGACTGAAGCACGCCACGAATTTAACCAGCCACAGCAATTACAGGTCTGGAGCTGGTTAGAACAATGGCGTGTATCAGGTCACAGTGATCAAGCCGGTAAGCGGAAATAAGCAATTTGCTGTTTCAGTTGCACTGATAGCCGCTGTAAATCTTCTGCCGAGGCCAGTACAGTCCCTGCCGCCGCTGAGCTTTGCTCCGCGCCCTCGTGGATCAGACTGACATTTTTATTGATGTCTTCAGCCACCACACTTTGCTGCTCAGCAGCACTGGCGATTTCAGAGCTCATATCCCAGACCTGCTGCGCACTTTGATTAATCTGCTGCAATCTGTCGCTGGAATGATTCACCAGTTCCACCACCTGTTGTACTTCATCCCGACTTTTTTCCATCGACTGCAGCGATACATCCACACCACTTAACAAGGTGCTGATAATTGCCTGAATAGCCTGTGTCGATTGTTGAGTGCGGCTGGCCAGAGTACGAACTTCGTCCGCCACTACTGCAAAACCGCGGCCTTGCTCACCCGCTCTGGCGGCTTCAATAGCAGCATTTAAGGCTAATAAATTGGTTTGATCTGCAATGCCACGGATCACTTCAATCACCTGACTGATTTGCTCACTTTCTGCCGACAGGCTTTGTACGGTTTGAGTGGAATGCAGAATATTTTGCTGCAATTGCTGCATAGCGCCCAGCGTCTGGTCCATCACTCTGGCATTGCTGACACTTTCCTTGCTGGCAAATTCTGCTTTTAACGACGCCTGACGGGCATGTTGAGCCACCGAAGCCACAGTAGTGGTCATTTCATTCATTGCGGCACTGACCGACATCACTTCATTTTTTTGTTGGGCCAGCTGAGCTGACGCCTGATGACTGTTTTGCTCCAGTGCAACAGAGTTCTGATTCACCAAAGCTCCAGCCTGCTGCACTTGTTTTAAAACATGGATCAGCTGATCCACCATTTGTTTTAGCGAAAACAACAAACTCTGCTCATCCGCTTTGTGCTGGTGGATCTGCAAATCCAAACGCCCTGCCGCAATTTCTTTCACCAGTTGCACCACATGCACAGGCTCAGCCCCTAACTGGCGTAAAATACTCTGAGTCACTATGTAGCCGGCCACAGCACTACCAACAAAAGCCAGCAGGGTAATAATCCAGATCCCCCAGACTTCTGCATCGTACAAAGTTGTAGCCTGTTGGTCGATCACAGCCGATTGATCCAACTGATACTGGATTAAGGCCGAGATCTGGTTACTGATAGGATCTATGGTCTGATACAAAGGCCCGTCCATACTATCGAGCTGCCGTACCACAGAACCTTGTTTTGACGAAATCAGCTCAATGGCTGCAATAATCTGCTGATCAGCGGCACTGAACAATTGCTGGGTTTGGTTGATCAGTTGCTGTTCGTCAGCTTGCATCGGATGCGACTGATAAAGAGCCCACTGCTCCTGAATGATGTGCTGAGCTTTTTGCAGTTCCTGCACCGCCTGCTCCGCAGTAAATACACCGGCATTGGCTTTGTTTACCGCGTCTATCACATTCACCGCATAAGCATCGGCAATCAGTTTAAGTTCGGTTAAAGGCACAATACGATCATCATACAAAGTGTCGATATGTTGATGCATAGCACGCACTGAAAAGTAACTTTGGCTGCCCAGAATAACTAACAACAGTAATGGAACCGCAAAAGCCAGGATCAAACGCAGACTTATAGTTATGGATTTAAACATGGATGTTCAACACCTGATGCAAAGGGAAAAACAGCAGCACTGCTGCGGTAATAAAGCTGATCTCAGCTTTTTGTGCCGGCGATTATGGCACAGTGGTATTGCATTTTCCTGATCTGAATTACAAAGAGTAACAAAGTTTTGTTTAAAAAATATTCCGTCCTTTTTTGCTGATAAAAATCGCAGCGTCCGCAACATTTCGCACTGAATACGTATGCATTTTATAAACAACAGCGCCATTTTATTTACAAGATGACGAACTACTCATAAGTTTTATCAGTCACCGGTGCACAAAACAAAGCAGCCATCTTCCTTATCAGCCATTTTGGTTTTTGGTGGATGAGCATGACTATAAAAACGACGACAATGACAGGGTAAAACGAATGAAATTATCACTACAGACACTGTTGGTGGTCGCAGGCCTGCTTTCAGTCAGCCCGGCTTATGCCGATGTTATTTTGCATGCCTTTAACTGGAACTACAGCGAAATTACCGCCAAAGCCACTGAAATTCAGCAGGCCGGTTATAAAAAAGTGCTGATAGCTCCGCCAATGAAATCCAGTGGCGAACCATGGTGGGCCCGTTATCAGCCTCAGGATTTACGTTTAATCGACCACCCGCGTGGCAACAAACAGCAGTTGCAAACTCTGATCCAAACCATGAACAGCAAAGGCATTCAGGTGTATGCCGATGTGGTACTAAATCATATGGCCAATGAAAGTGCACAGCGCAGCGACCTGAACTATCCGGGCACCACAGTGCTGAACAGTTATCAGGCCAACTGGACTTATGTCAACAATCAGAAGCTGTACGGCGATTTAACACAAAATTTCCTGTCGGGTTCTGACTTTCATGCGCCGGGTTGTATCAGCAATTATCTGGATGTCTGGCAAGTGCAGTATTACCGGCTTTGTGGCGGTGGCGGCGATACGGGTTTGCCGGATCTGGATAATAACAACTGGGTGATCAGCCAGCAGCAAGCCTATTTACAGGCGCTGAAAGATATGGGCATTAAAGGTTTCCGTGTCGATGCGGTCAAACATATGAGCAACGCCCATATCAATGCCGTGTTTACTCCGGCTTTAATCAGCGGCATGCATGTGTTTGGCGAAGTCATTACCTCTGGAGGTTCTGGTAATCAGGAGTACGAGCTGTTTTTAAAACCTTATCTGGATAACACCAGCCATGGCGCTTACGATTTCCCGCTGTTTGCCTCTATGCGCAATGCCTTTAGTTTTGGCGGTTCGATGAATGTGCTGGTCGATCCGGGCGCTTATGGTCAGGCTCTGGCCTGGAATAAAGCTGTGACTTTTGCTATCACCCACGATATTCCGACCAACGATGGCTTTCGGTATCAGATCATGAACAGCACAGATGAAACCCTGGCCCATGCTTATATTCTGGGCCGAAACGGTGGCACGCCGATGATTTATTCGGATCACGGCGAAACCGCCAATTTGGATGGCTACCGCTGGCAGGACTTTTACAAAAGAGCCGATATTAAAAACATGATCCGTTTTCACAACAGTACCCAGGGCAGCGGTATGCAGGTGCTCGGCCATGGCCAGTGTTTCCTGCTGTTTAAACGTGATAAAAAAGGCATAGTAGGCATTAATAAATGTGACACGCCACAGGAGTACTGGGTAGACACCTACGCCAATGAGCTGAACTGGTATGTCAATTACACGGATGTGATTAGCGGTAACAGCTTTCAGGTCAATACGCAGTGGTTAAAAGTCACTATTCCGGCCCGCAGCGCCAGGATGTGGTTGCAGCAATAAGCTAATCAGGGTCAGAGCTGTCAGCTCTGACCCGTTAGCCGCCCTGCAAACGCACTCTTTCTATATCTGCTTTAGGTGGAGCACCAAACAACCGGCTGTATTCACGGCTAAACTGCGACGGACTTTCGTAACCCACTTTGTAGCTGGCTGTTGCCGCTTCTATGCCTTCATGCAGCATAATACGCCGTGCTTCGTTCAGGCGTAATTTCTTCTGGTACTGCAAAGGTGACATAGCTGTCACTGCCTTAAAGGCCTGGAACAACGCCGATTCAGATAAATGCACTTCGTCGGCCAGGTCTTTGATCCGCAAAGGCTCATTGAATTTTTTCCGGAGTATTTCAATCACTTTGCTGATACGGTGGCCCTGACTGTCCAGCAACATAAAATCACGTAACTGGCTGCCTAAATCGCCCAACAATAAGCGGTATAAAATTTCACGTTTTAATAGCGGATAAAGCACCGGGATGTCGGCAGGTTTATCCAGCAACTGCACCAGACGGCTCATCGCAGATAACAAGGCTTCGTCCATCCGGCCAACAGACATAGCTTTGACCTGCTCTTTGCTGCGTTCTACCCTGCCACCTAAATCGATCACCAGATCTGCCAGTTCTTTTAAATCTATGGTCAAACGCACTGCAAGGTAAGGAGTTTTTGGACTGGCTTTGGTCACTTTGCCGCTGGCAGGTACTGTGACGGGCACCAGCAAATAACTTAAGGGGTCGTACACTATGCGCTCATTGTTCAGATACACCTCTTTTTCGCCCTGCAGCATAATGCATAACGAAGGCTCATAAATTACAGGGGTGATCTCAGTGGGGCTGTCTGTCCGGTACAAGCACAGCTCCGGAATTGGGGTTTCAACAGCGCCACAAGGTGGCATATGAGGTAACAGCTGCGCCTTTAGTTGTTCAAGTTGTTGATCTATGGAAATACTCATACTTTTACTCCCGGACAGATAGTTAAAACCAGTATAAAAGCAACACAGCAGGCCTGCACCAGACAACAGCGCTTTCTGGACTTTTAGGCAAGAAGTGCGGAGCAACAGACAAAGCACGTATCCCAGGTTCAGGTGAATTAGTCTCAACACAGATGGTTATTTTGTATTTTGTGAGTTAAACAGTAAGCTGAACTACAACCCAAAGAACAATAAACTAAAAAACCAGCAGGAACTCTATGAAAATCAGTCCGCTTCTGTTGCTCAGCTTATGCCTGAGCGCCACTAGTTTAAGCCTTGCCGCTCAGGCCGAAGATGCCAAAGCTGCAAAAAATGCCATAGTACAGATAGATGCCGACTCTGTGGTGGTAACAGAACATGAAACCACAGTATTGGATCAGGATTTTAGCTACAAAGCCTACACCGGCACTCAGCCAGTCTGGAATGAGCAAGGTGAGCCTACAGCCGCTATTTTTTATACTTATTATGAGCGTCAGGATGTAAAAGACCGCAAAAGCCGTCCGCTGCTGATTTCCTTTAACGGCGGCCCGGGTTCGGCCTCAGTCTGGATGCAAATTGCGTACACTGGCCCTAAAGCCCTGAATGTAGATAGCGAAGGTTATCCGCTGCAACCTTATGGCGTCAAACAAAACCCTTATTCAGTGCTGGATACGGCCGACATCGTTTTTGTCAATCCGGTGAACACCGCCTATTCCCGTGTTTTACCTGGTAAAGACGGCAAAATGCCAAGCCCTGATCAGCAACAAAAAATGTTTTTTGGTGTCAATGCCGATATCAAATACCTGGCCGAGTGGGTGAATACCTTTGTCAGCCGCTACAACAGATGGGAATCACCTAAGTACCTGATAGGCGAAAGCTACGGCACCACACGGGTGTCGGGTTTAGCTTTGGCGCTGCAAAACCAGCAGTGGATGTACTTAAACGGTGTAGTGCTGGTGTCCCCAACTGAAATTGGTATTAAAAGGGACGGCCCTGTCGATGTTGCCAACCGCCTGCCCTACTTTGCCGCCACAGCCTGGTATCACAAGGCTCTTAGCACTGAATTCCAACAAAAAGACTTAACTGACTATCTGCCGGAAGTAGAAGACTTTACGCTCAATACCTACCTGCCGGCTTTGGCCAAAGGTAACTCTTTGCCTGACGCTGAAAAACAGCAAATTGCTGAACAAGTGGCGAAGTATTCAGGTTTATCGGTCAAAGCTGTGCTGCAGAATAATCTGGATATTAATACTGACTTTTTCTGGAAAGAATTGCTGCGTGAACGTGGTCAGACGGTCGGCCGTTTAGATTCACGTTATTTGGGCATAGACAAAAAAGATGCAGGCGCAGAGCCGGATTACAACGCCGAGCTGACTTCATGGCTGCACTCTTTTACTCCTGCTATTAATCACTACCTGAAAAACGAGCTGAATTACAAAACCGACGTGAAATACAATATGTTCGGTAATGTACACCCATGGGACAGAAGCAATGACAATACAGGCGAAAACCTGCGTCAGGCCATGGCGCAGAACCCCTACCTGCATGTGATGACTCAGTCCGGTTATTATGACGGTGCCACCAACTATTTTGATGCCAAATACAATATGTGGCAGTTGGACCCAAGTGGCAAAATGAAACACAGATTAAGTTTCAAAGGCTACCGCAGCGGTCATATGATGTACCTGCGTTACGACGACTTACGCCAGTCGAATCAGGACTTACGTGACTTTATCAAAGCCACTTTACCTAAGCCGGATCAAAGCGCTAAGTATTGATTTGAAGAGATTAAAAAAGGACCGCAAGGTCCTTTTTTAATGCCTGACTAGCCATAACGCTGCCTTAACTCAGTGATTGAACCTTTAATCAGCTGTTCCAGCACCAGCTTATCCAGAACAGCCAGCTGTTTAAAATACAGGCAGGACTTGCCCATTTTGTGTTTGCCCAGTCTGGTTAACAAATCTTGTTGTTTTTCAGTCTGCACCGACAGATAAAGCACCAGTTCCCTGCCACGAATAGCAAAACCAGTCAAAGGCGCCTCACCGCTGCGGCCACTGTCGTAGGTATAGCTGTAGGAGCCATAACCCACTATGCTCGGCCCCCACATTTTCCCGGTCTGCCCTGTCAGTTGTTCAAGCAAAGCCATCAAAGACTGGCAATCCTCACTTTGCTGCGGGTTGGCTCTTGAGACTATATAGTCCTCAATACTGGCATCTGTGGCTTTGGTTTTGTTTCCGCTCATAAAAATGCTCCGCTGTTTGTGGCTTGATTTGAGTTTACTACTGATTCAACTCAGCGAAATATTTCAGCTGCAACTGGCTAAATAACTCCGACTGTTTTACCTCCATCAGTGCTTTATTAAAACGCTCTGCGACTTCAGGGGTGCGGGCCAGCATATGGTAGTGATTGGGCTTAAAAAAACTCAGGACTTTCAGGCTGTGGTCCCTGGGGGCGGTTTGGCGGTAGTAGTGCCAGAAGATATTTCTGTCCATAACCAGCACGTCCACCCGGTTTTTTAGCAACAGTGCCGGCAGTTGATGTTGTTCTACCACTTCCAGATAACTGCTGCTTTTGCTGATGGCCGCAGCATATTCCGGGGGTAAAAACTGGCGGGCGTTTTGAAAGGCCATCACCCTAAGCCCCACCAAATCGTTCAGGCTTAAGATGTCTTTATATAAGTCCTGACGCACAATAAGAATATTCTGGTAGCTGATATAAGCTTGTGTCGCATAAAAACCCGGCGGGGAGCTGCGCTGTAAAGACACCATATCGGCCTGACCTTCGCTGAACAAATCCAACAACCTGCCGTTTGGGACATGAATAAACTGGCTGTCAAAGCCCATACGTTTCACCACAGCCCTAAGCAATTCCAGTTCATAACCGCTTTGGCTTTCCACTTTGATGTAAGGTGGTTTTTCCACTCCGACTAAAAGTTGCAGCTGCTGCGCCTTTGCAGGAGCAGCCACTAAGGCAACCCAGATCATTCCCAGATACAGCAGTTGTTGCATCAAACTTACCTTCGAAAGCCAGCTTCCAGCATAGGCCAGACTCTTGTTTAAACTCCAGTTTTTTCTTTGTGTGGCCTGGAAAATTGTCAGCCAGTTTTTCATAAAACTTACATTTTAATTACTTCATTTTGTCACCAGCCTTTCACTGCGCTGTCATCAGACCTCTCCAGAATAATGGCGTTTTCTTCAATTCAAACAACAAAATGGAGTTCGACGTGGCATTACATCACAAACATCTGCTCGCTTTGGCAGTAAGTTCAGCCTTAGGTTTATCGGCGCCTGTAGTCGCAGAAGAAGCTGCAGTTGCTGCAGCTGAAGAGCAGGAAGTAGAAGTTCTGGCCATTACCGGCAAACGTATCAGCTACGCCAATAACAGCACAGACGAAGCCATTAAAAATACCAAGGCCCCTATAGGCAACGTGCTGGATTTAGTCAGCCAGTTACCAGGTATCAGCGTAGGTCAGGGTGACGCTTTTGGTGGTGACGACTGGTCTACCACCATCTCCATGCGCGGTTTTAACGTCAACCTGAACGAGCAACAACTGGGTATTACCATAGACGGTTTACCTAATGGCGGTTCAGGTTATGGCGGTGGCAGTAAAGCCAACCGTTACCTGGATACCGAAAACACAGCTTATGTAGAAGTAGGACAAGGTACCTCAGACATAGCATCAGCTTCTTTGGATGCGCTGGGTGGTACTTTAAACTTTGTGTCCAACAACCCGCTTGCTGAAGAAAACCTGTCGGTTGGTGTCACAGGTGGCGATCACAATGCCCGCCGTTATTACACCCGTTTTGATACAGGCCAAATCGGTGGCAATACCACAGCTTATGTCAGCTTATCTGACAGCTTTAACAACAGATGGATAGGTTCGGGCAGCAATGGTTTTACTGACCGTCTGCATGGCGAAATAAAAACTGTGACTGAACTGGATAACACTACTATCACGGCACGTTTTTCTTACGACGACACGGAAGAAGACAACTACAACACCGTCTCTTTAGCGCAGTTTTTCGAAAACCCGGAATGGGATCGTCTGACCAACGTCTGGACAGGGAATCCGGATATAGATCAGAACTTTGCTGAAGTCTGGTCAACTTTGCGCGAAAACAGCTTTACCTATGTCAAAGTAGATACAGATTTAACCGACAGCCTGAATCTGACTGTAACGCCTTATGTGCATATGCAATCAGGCCGTGGCGACTGGATGCCGCCGTATCAGGTCTATGTCGAAGATGCAGCTGGCAACCGGGTTAGCCGTGGTACAGGCAATGGCAAATTAACGCCTTATTTGTATGTCAATGCCGCAGGTCAGCCTATTCTGGATCCGAATGCAGATTTAACAGGTGCGACCCGCGTCTCCTCCTACCGTCATACCCACTACGAAAAAGACCGTTACGGTTTAACGTCAGAGCTCAAATGGGCGATGGATAACCATGAATTGCGTTTAGGTGCCTGGCTGGAACAACAGGACCGCGACGAAAGCCGCGACTGGCACAATGTGATTGACCCGAAACAGTACCACTATTTCGACAATCAGCCGTACTGGGTGCATTACGACCGGACTTATGAAACTGATACGCAGAAAATTTACCTGCAGGATCAAATCAGCTGGAATGACTTAACAGTCACTTTAGGTGTGAAGCAGTTTTATGTCGATGTCAGCCGCAAAGACAATATAGTGGCGGGCAACGAAGGCAAACTGGACAGTGATTCAGATTTATTACCAAGCCTGGGTTTTGTTTATCGCTTAAACGAAAGCTATGAAGTCTTTGGTGGCTACGCTGAAAACTTCAAAGCTATCAGCGATGCGATTTTAGAAACCGATCAGGATTTCGCTAATCTGGAAGCAGAAACTGCAGAAAACATCGACTTAGGTTTACGTTATTTCGGCGATGACTTAAGCCTGTCTTTGACTTATTACGATGTGCAGTTTGATAACCGTATCACCATGCTACAACCGGGAGCCAATGGCGGCCCGGACTACCTGAACGAGTTAGACGGCACTTATGTCAACGTGGGTGGTATTGAATCCAATGGTTTGGAAGCCAGCTTAAACTGGGAATTTATGCAAGGCTGGAGTATCTACAGTGCCTTCACCAGCAATAACGCAGAGTACAGCCAGACTATTAACTCTTTGGTTCTGGATGAAGACGGCAATGTAGTTAATGGCCCGGACGGCAAACCTCTGGTAAACCCGGCTGCTATTTTCGAAGGCAATAAGGTAGCAGGTTCACCTGAAACTATGCTGAGTTTGTCGTTGCGTTATCAGGGTGAAGCGTACCGTGCTGGTTTAACAGCCAAACGCACTGACACTTACTTTGGCGCTGCTTTAGGTGGCAATAAAGATGAAATCCCGGCTTCGACTGTGATGGATTTTTATGTCGGCTACAGCAAAGATTTGTCGTCAAAAGACATGTTTAAAGGCATAGATCTTTCGTTAGTGCTTAACAACTTAAACGACGAAGACTACTTAGCGGGCGGCCAGGAAGGCGCGTATTACTTAGGTGCAGAGCGCACAGCTACTGTGACGTTAAAACTGGATTTCTAAGTGGATCCTGAGTCCGCAAAGCCGGAGCCTTAAAAGCTCCGGCTTTTTATTTTCTGTTGCAGAACTACTGCCATACCCTATGTAAA
>CAMLSF010000130.1 GCA_946482615.1 uncultured Chromatiaceae bacterium
AAATCAGTTGGCTAACCAAAGCTTTTAGCGCTTTGGCCATTAAATACAGGGTGGCGATACTAAGCAGCAGACAAGCCCAAAGCAAGGCCTGATACCATAATTTATGTGTATGCTGTTTTAACTTCTGCCACCAACTTTGGGGCGGCTGCCAGTCAGGCAGGTGCCTGAACAGTAACAACGTCAACCAGGCCAATAATACCCAACCCAGTAAAACCACGGATAATAACAAGGCGACCTCATACAGCACTGACGGACCTTGTAGCAGGTAATAAAGCCCAAAACCAAGCGCATACACCCCAAGAAAAACCAAACCCAAACGCCAGATATAAAGTCGTTGCGCCAGTTGCTGCGCTTTACGAAGCATACTCATGCGCCTTTGCCTTGCTTCTGAGCAAGCAGAGTCAGCGGATACAAAGGCAGCAGTCCCGCCTGCCCTGTCATATCGGCCACCAGCCAGATTTGTTCAAAGGGGTGTTTAGGTGGAATTTGTAATAAATGCGGAGTTTGAGCAAGCTCTTCTGCATGCCAGTCCGGATGTGCATTGCGGATCACCAGCCAGACTTTTTCTGAGTCATAACTTTTTTGTGCTTTATTGCTGATGAGTTTATCCAGCGCCTGCAACAAACGTTCGGCAACCGGAAACTGGGTGAGTGATTGCAGTGCGTCCAACGTCCCCCCCTTGAGTTCCCGCCCCAGGATTTTCATCGCTTCGGCTTCGCTGCCATACAAATGAGCTATTTCCAGATCCAGCCGCTGTTGCTCCAGATAACAGGATACATCCGGCTTGGCCGGTTGGTTGTGCCAGATATGTTGCATTTTGATACCAAACTTCTGCTGATACAGCCGCATAAAAACTCTGGCGGCCTGATGTTCCAGTTCTATTTTTTCATCCGTACTGCTTTTCATCGCGACCAACAAGTGCTGTTTCGTATAAGCTTGTATCTTAACGAAAAAAGCTGTGGTGGTTATGCATTTTTTATTTGCTGTGGTTTTAACTTTGTTGGCTCTGCCTTCTGTTGCCGAGGACGCCACATGGACTTCATTAAAAACCAAGGCTGGCATCAGCCTGAGTTACAGATACAACCCCACTCTGGAGGTCAAAGCCAGCGCCTTTTATCCGGGCAAACCGGAGAGTTTTTTGCTGTTGTTGCAGGATACCGGCTCGGTGCGGCGGTGGCTGAAACAAAGTCAGGATGCCAGGCTTTTGGACGGCAGCACAGACAAAGTCTGGAAAGTCTATACCCGCTTTAAAGCAGTCTGGCCTGTGAGTCCACGGGATATGGTGACCTGCGCAGATCTGATCAAACAGCACAATAGTCTGCTTATAGAAATTACCGACTGCTCAGATTTGGTGCCGCAAACAAAAGACTATGTGCGGATCCGTGATGTAAAAGCAGTCTGGACTTTAACCGCCAAAGCTCAGGGCTTTGAGCTGCAGTATCAGGGCAAAGCCAATCCGGGTGGTGATTTGCCGGATTGGCTGGTGAAACAGCTGACGTTAAGCTCGTTACGCTCCAGTTTTATCGCCTTTAAAACCGAATTAAAACGCCCGAAATACCAGGCAAACACAACAGAAATTATTCATTAGACTTAGGTTGTTTTTGTTTTAACTGCTCATAAGCGCCGGCATTGGTCACTTTGCTGTATCCCATGCCCCTTAAGGTTTCCAGCGCTATGCCAGAACGGCGGCCACTGCGGCAATACAGCTGAATATCGGCGGTTTTGTCTGCTGCAACTGCGGTAATTTTGTGCTCAATTTCATCGTAAGGAATATTGATCGCGCCTTCCAAATGTCCGGCCTTGAATTCTTCGGCTGTACGCACATCAATCCACAGGCTTTGCGCGACAGCTATTGGCCCCCACAATAACAACAGCATCAGTAATTTTTTCATGCCCAGAGTCCTTGTCCATTCAATACCAACAAAAGCATAAAACACAACACTGCAACCGACAACAAAGTCACTTTAGGCCACAAACTTAAAACAACAGCCAGAATGATGGTCCAGACGGCTGAAGTTGCATTCAGAACAAACAAAACCAGGGCAGAACCTGTCAGTACAGGCAATATATTCATCAGCTTTAAACAAAAACGCTGCTTTGGGGTGCACCAGCTTAACCAGAAGTAATGCTGGGATAACAACTGCTGCTGCCAGAGTTTTTGCTGCGCATAACACAACAGCGCTAACACCCAGATAAACACTGAGTTAATAAAAACAACAGCTTCAGCTTTCAGCTGTTGCACCAGCCAGTACTGCCACAAAGCTAATACAAAAATAATCAGTAATAACAGGGCTTTATTTTTCTTATCACCGATAAACCAATACAGCCAGTACCGAAACAAAGAACCCGCCGAAAAGGGGGTGCCATCCAATTGATGTTTCAAAGCCTTCTCGCTCAACATCACAGCTAATAGCGGCAGACTCCAAAAGCTAACTACAGGCAACACAAAGACAGCAAAAAGCGCCAGCCAGCTGGTCTGGCGGGCTTGAAAACCCCAACATAACACCAGAAGTACCAACAGCAGCTGTGTTGCATCCAGCCAGGCCAGAGTCTTGCCACTGAACAGCAGATAAATAAAGACCGGCACGGTAAAGAACCAAAAGGGCAACTGATTCAGCAGTGCCAATAACTTATTGCCAGTCCGGGCCACAACAGCTGAAGGCGCCAGACTGTCGACAAAATATTGCTCAGCCACAGGTTTTTGCTGCCAGGCTATGGCCCCCTGCCAGCACAACATCATTACCAGTAACATCTGCAGATAAGGCCATCGCTCTGCCGTACTCAGCTCTGGGTTAAATAACTGAAAGCCCAGTAACACCAAAGGTGCCCAGAGTCCTATCAACGCATGGCCAGCCACCAGCAACAGCATCAGAGAAAACTGTTTTAATGGCGCAAAAGCGTGCCGGGCCTGTTGCCAGAACAACTCATAACGGAACAACAGATAAGTGCCCACCGGCCTTTAACTCCAGATGTTGATTAAGCTCCAGCTGAAAACTTTGGGGGGACAAATGACTGGCGATCAGCACCAAAGCGCCCCGCTTTTTGGCGGCCTCCAGCTGATTTGAGCAATAAACTAAGGCATCAGGGTCCAGTGCGTTAAAAGGTTCATCCAGCAACAACAACTTTGGTTTTGCCGCCAAAGCCAGGGTTAAACTCAGCTTCTTTTGCTGGCCTAAGGACAATACGGCTACGTTTTGGCGCAGCAAAGGCTCTAATGCAAAAGCTTTGGCATGCAACAGCAGCTGATCCATAGCTGTGCCACGACACCGGGCCACCAGTTGCAATACCCCTTCGACTGTATTGTCCTGTAAAGGGGCAACCGCATCAGCGCTGATACTGACCAAAGCCTGATAGGCAGAACTGCCGACCTGATGCTGCTCAAAACGGATCCTGCCCTGCTGTGTGTTATCCAGCCCGGCCAGAATTCGCAATAAACTGGATTTGCCAGAGCCATTGGCGCCACTTAACCAGTGCAGCCCAGGCCGTAATTCTAAGTTTAACTTTGAAAACAGCTGCTGTTTGCCGTAACTAAAACTTAAGTTCTCAATACTCAGCATTTAAGCCATCCAACTGGCATATAGTTCCGCCAGCACAGGAGCGACGGATAACACCAGTAGCAGCGCCATAGCCCAGTTAAATATCCGCTGATACAAAGGCTGATTGAACACAGAACGCAGCAAAGCACCAAAGCTTAACCAGACCCCCACACAAGGGAAACTAACCAGCAAAAATGCAGCTGTGATTTGCGTGATATCCCACCAGGCGTTACCAGAAACACTGGTAAAAGCAGCCACTGCACCTGATGCCATGATCCAGGCTTTGCCATTTACCCATTGAAATAAAGCCGCTTGCAGAAAACTCAAAGGTTTGGCGTCTGAGCCTTCAATGCTGCTCGGCGTAGCGGAGCCAATTTTCCAGGCCAGCCACAGCAGGTACAACACTCCTGTCACTTTGATCCACAAATGCAGCTGCGGAAAACGTTCAAATACCACACCAAAACCTAAGCCCACTAACAACACCATCAGCGGGAAACCAAAACAAATACCAAAAAAATGCGGCAGACTGGCTTTCACCCCATAGTTCACACCAGAGGACAACATCATGATGTTATTTGGACCCGGGGTAATAGTGGTAGAAAAGGCAAAAAACAATACGGCGAAAAAAACGTCCACTGTAACTCCGGATCTCAAGGGTTTAATGCATTGAATTTAAAGCAGATCAAAGTGGGAATACAAGGACTAAAAGCGATTCAGCGCTGCTTATCCCGGCTTCTGGTTAATCCGGCTTGTACCAAAGGCCTGATTCCCCTAACGGAGTTTCAGGTGGTAACAATGGGTTCTGAAGCTCCACCAGTGTACGTTCTGACAAGCGCATTTTTTTTAACTGACTGACAAAGTGTTTTTGGAACAATAAATCAAAGCTGCCATCTTTTAAGGCTTGCCGTAAACCCGACTCAATTTGTTCTGCCAGCTGCGGATTTTTATTCGACACGAAAAAATACACAGCGCCCGGATAATGCAGCAACCAGTCGGTTTCAATATGCAACCCCTGCTCTGCAAACAGCTGCTGCTCAGCCGCTATTTCCAGCACACTGCGTGGCACTGCATCCACTCTTTTGTGCAGCAGCATCTGAAACAAACTCTGGTAGCTGGAGGCATCCAGCACTTTAAATTTATTGTGGCGTAAAACGGCGGTATCCACCCAATCATGCATCTGTGACAGCAGTTGCTGTTTTAATGCGGCTTCGTTTTTTAAGGCACTGAACTTTGGCTGATCTTCACGCCGGATAAGCAATAACCTGTAACTGCCAAGGCCCTTATAGATAGGGATACGGACAGGCAAAAAACGTTTTTCGCGTTCAATGGACGTCATGGTCCAGACCACGTCCACTTCAACACCAGTTTCCAGCAGGTACAAAGCCCGGCTTTTGGAAACACGCGCAGAGCTACTTTGTAAAGTGGCAGTGCTGCCGGCTTTTTTTAACGCCAGTTCAAGTAAAGCAATGGGATAGTCAGAACGCTGATCACCTGAATCTTCGATGGCGGGATAACGCACCATATCGGCAGACAAAGAGCTTAACGGAAAAAATGCCAGACAAAGCAGCAGACAAAAGCACGATCTGTACATCAGGCATATCCTGAAAAATGAACTGCTTAGAGTCTAGAAGATAAAATGGGTCAGAGCCATTGGCTCTGATCCACAGATTTAAAACAGAGTAACTATTTAACCAAAAGGCAAATCTGGCTCAAAACCCATTTTCGCCGGGAAACCTGATATTGAGGTCAGAGCCAAGGCTCTGACCCACAATTAATCTTCGAAGAAAGTATCGCGCAGTGCGACTGTGCGGTTAAACACCAAATGATCCGGTGTTGAATCTTTGTTGTCGGCACAATAATAGCCTTCCCGCTCAAACTGGAAGGCTTTTTCCGCTTGCGCTGCTTTTAAGCTTGGCTCAACTACACCTTGTTTCACAGTCAAAGATGCAGGGTTAATCACAGCTAAAAAGTCCTCTTCAGCCGCAGGATTTGGCACTGTGAATAACCGATCGTAGATACGGAATTCAGCAGGCACAGCTTGTGAGGCTTCGACCCAGTGAATGACACCACGCACTTTACGGCCATCAGCCGGGTTCACACCCAAAGTGTCCGGATCGTAAGAACAAATCAGTTCTACTATCTCACCAGCTTCGTTTTTAATCACTTCGTCCGCACGAATCACATAAGCGCCACGTAAACGAACTTCGCCCCCTGTCACCATACGTTTGTACTTTTTGTTGGCTTCTTCGCGGAAGTCCGCTTTATCTATGTACAAAGTACGACCAAAAGGTACGGTGCGGCTGCCCATGCTTTCTTCTTTTGGATGGTTATGCACTTCTAACCATTCCAGCTTGTCGGCCGGGTAATTGCTGATGGTCACTTTTAACGGGTCGATCACCGCCATAGCCCGTGGTGCATTCGCATCCAGATCTTCACGGATACAAGAGTCCAGGGCGCTGATTTCAATCATATTGTCTTGTTTAGTCACACCAATACGTTTGGCAAACTCACGCAAGGAGGCCGGTGTAAAACCACGGCGGCGTAAACCTGCAATAGTAGGCATACGTGGGTCATCCCAACCTGCAACATGACCACCTTCAACTAAAGTGTGCAGCTTACGTTTACTCATCACCTGATATTCAAGATTCAGACGGGAGAATTCGATTTGCTGTGGATGACAATCGATAGTGATGTTATCCAGAATCCAGTCGTATAAACGACGGTTGTCCTGAAATTCCAGCGTACATAAGGAATGCGTAATGCCTTCCAGCGCATCAGAAATACAGTGGGTGAAGTCGTACATAGGGTAAATGCACCACTTATCCCCGGTTTGATGGTGATGGGCAAACTTGACACGGTAAATCACCGGATCCCGCATACAGATAAAAGCCGAGCTCATATCAATTTTAGCGCGTAGTGAACATTCGCCTTCTTTAAAACCACCGGCACGCATTTTTTCAAACAAGGCCAGGTTTTCTGCAGGTGAAGTATCACGGGTTGGGCTGTTTTTACCAGGCTGAGTTAAATTGCCACGGTATTCACGCATTTGTTCTGCGTTTAAAAAACAGACATAAGCCAAACCTTTGTTAATTAATTCAACGGCATACCCATACAAGGTATCAAAATAATCGGATGAATAACGGACCTTGCCAGACCAGTTGAAGCCTAACCACTGCACGTCCTGTTGAATAGAATTTACAAAGTCGATGTCTTCTTTTTCAGGGTTGGTGTCGTCAAAACGTAAGTTACACTGACCCTTGTAGTCTTGTGCTATACCAAAGTTCAGACAAATAGACTTGGCATGACCAATGTGCAGATAACCATTAGGCTCTGGCGGGAAACGGGTCACAGTAGTGCTGTGTTTACCTGAAGCCAGATCGGCATCGATGATCTGACGAATAAAGTTAGTGGGGCGATGTTCAACGTCCGCCATAAAATTCAAATCCTTATCTAAATACACCGACAGCAAAGGCGCCAGTTTGGAGATATAAAATACCGTCGGATTATATACTCAACTAAGCCTAAGAAGCGAGTTTCAAACAGAAGCCTGCAGCATTTCCATATAGAGCAGTTCCCAGACATGGCCATCCAGATCCTGAAAGCCATGCGCATACATAAAAGCATGATCCTGGGGCTGGTTATAAGTTCTGCCACCGGCATCAACCGCCTTTTGCACCAACTCATCCACTTCAGCTTTGCTGTGACAACTTAAACAGTTCAGCACTTGCGTCTGCTGATGGCTGTTCACTAAGGGATTCGGGCTGAATGAAGCAAACTTTTCTTTGCTAAGCAGCATCAGATATAAGTGTTCAGACAGCACAATGCAGCTGGCGGTATCGTCACTAAACTGAGGATAAAAACCAAAACCCAGCTGCAGATAAAAGTCAGTGGCGGCTGTTAAATCGGCTGCGGCTAAGTTGATAAATAATTTACGCTGCATGCTTTTCCCTCAATAGCTATCGCCAGCCAGAGTACCTGAAGCCCTCCCTGACGAAAAGGTCGTTTTCAGTCTTTGCAAGGCTGAAACAGATCCAGTTGTCGCTGCCGGACCTTGCTACTGATTTGAAAGAGCCCCAATAAGCTATGGAACAAATTGTCGTGACTCAGTTGTTGTCTGGTTCTTTGCTCCATACATTCAGCTGTTAGCTGCTGTGTTCTGGCATAGGCATCAGACATCCACCATAACATTGGCACTTTGGTCTGAGCATCCGGCGCCATCCAATACGGCAGACCATGCAGATAAACCCCGTTTTCTCCCAAAGATTCGCCGTGATCGGATAGATACAGCATGGCCGTCTGATAATCCTGCTCGCCTTGTAGCTGCTGAATAATACGACTAAGCAGCTCATCAGTGGCCACTATGCTGTTGTCATAGGCATTGATAATGCCCGCTTGCTGACAAAGTTGCAGCTGCTTGTCAGTACATTCGGGTAAAAAGTGTTTTTGGCTGCTGGCACTGCGTTTGAAATACTCGGGACCGTGACTGCCCAGTTGATGCAATACGATCAACCTGTCCCGGGGAGATGCTTTATTAAGTTCTGCCTCCAGCGCCTGCAGTAAAATTTCGTCTTTGCACTGGCCGTCCTGACATAAGGGATTGCTGCTGTCGTTAAATAAAAACTCTGACTGCACTCTGTCACAGACAGTTTTGCAGCCGGAATTATTGTCAAACCAGCGGATATGTATGCCAGTACGCTGCAGTATATCCAGCACATTGCTGGAGTTTTTTGCTACAGACTCAACATAGTGATCACGCCCCATGCCGGAAAACATACAAGGCACAGAATGGGCTGTAGCAGTGCCGCAGGAGCTGACATCAGTAAAACTGTAGACAGGTAACGCGGATAAAGCCGGATTGGTGGCTCTTGGATAGCCGTTGAGCTGAAAATGATCCGCCCTGGCTGTTTCCCCTAACACCAGCACAATCAGCCGTGGTTTTGCTGTTTTTGCCGTCACAGGCTGCACAGCGTCAGTGCCGGACTCGATAAATGGCTCAGGAAAACGGCTTTTGAGCCAGGAACCGGAAAAAGACACAGCGGCCGATACCGGGCTGACGGGTAAAGCCAAATGTTTCACATCTCTGAAATTACGGAAAAATGGCGCCAGATCGGAATAAGCAGAAGCGGCCAGACTAAACAGCGCTGCAAAAATCAGCAGCAGGCAAAGCAGCCAATGCACAACAAACTTTTTCAGCGGTATCACCCGGACTTGGATCAGACTGCTGCACAATAGCGGAAACAACATCACAGTGCTGACAGTCCAGAGCATAGAAATACTCAGCAACCCCTTCGCCTCTGCGGTATCCGTTTCCATGGCGTTTTGCAGCATAGAGGTGTCTATCACTATGCCAAAGCTGGTAATAAAGTAATAGCTGACAGCCCCTGCTGCAAAGAGCAGCAGTATCACAGGCTTTTGAATCCTTCTGAAACTGACTAAAACCGCCAGCAAAAAGTTAAGTAAAAACAGCAATAAAATCAGACAAAGCTGCAGTTGAAACTGGCCCGGAACTTTGGCCTGAATACCGGACAAAAATGGGCCATTCAGCAACAAGGTCATGCCAAGTGCAGAGATCAGGGCAAACCACAATGGATGCCAGAGTTTTTGCGTTTGTACTACACTTGGACTTGTACTGACCTGGCTTAAGGTGGCAATCACATCAGGCATTTTGGTTTACTCCAGCTGTATGGGCCTTAGCTTTTGGCCCGGGCCGCCTGACGTAATAAATGGCAGTGCACAATGTCCAGCACACTGCTGCGGTAAAAATATCGTGAGAGAAAAAATGGGCTCCCCTGCTTTGCTGGACAGCGCCCAGCACTACACCTGTCAGCGCCGCAGCAGTCAGAGCTTTATTGGCCCACTGAGGTTTCAGCTCGAGAAAAAAGTAATAAAGCCCAAGCCAGGCAAAACCTATACTGGCGTGCCCTGCAGGAAAACATAAATGAACAGGAGTGGCTTCCGGTCTTATCTGCAACAACCCATAAAACGGCATATCGCCGCCAAACTGACTCAGATCCCAGGGGCATTCCATCGGCAACAGATGCTTTAAAAAAGCCACCAGAGCAAAACAGCTCACCACTGAATACAACAAAGTCCTGAGCGCATGGCTTAACAGTGCAGCTGTTCCGGCCAAACTCAGCCATAGGGTGTAGCCAATCAGCGTCAACACCAGCAGCAGGTTGAAATCCCGCACTCTGTCATGCAATAGGTTTTGCGTCAGCCAGTGATGCTGCAGGGCCCATTGCCCCCCCTGCAGTTGATACCACCACCCCGCCAGCACAAAATCCAGTTTTTGCTGGTAAAACAGATAAAACAACAGACTGAGCAGAATCAAAGGCAAGACGAGCACTTTTAGTAAAGAGCCCCTGTAAGACGACGATAAAGGCAACAAAATAACTACTCCGGATCAGTCACAACAATGATGGCTTTAAGCTAAAGCCGAAAACTTAAGGCATACTTAAAACATAAAAAAACGGCAGTATCAGACTGCCGTTTTTT
>CAMLSF010000131.1 GCA_946482615.1 uncultured Chromatiaceae bacterium
GGCCTGGATATTCTGGTGAATAATGCAGGTTTTGGTCTGATGGGGCCTGTGCTGGATGCCGGAGCTGAAGGCTTAAGGCAGCAGTTTGAAGTGAATGTATTTGCGGTAATGGATCTTACTCAGGCCTGTTTGCCTTTGTTGTTACAAACCAAAGGATTGGTCGTCAATATAGGCAGCGTTTCCGGGGTGTTAACCACACCTTTTGCCGGAGTTTATTGCGCCTCTAAGGCGGCGCTGCATAGTTTGTCGGACGCACTGAGGATGGAACTGGCACCTTTGGGTGTACGTGTCTTGACTGTGCAACCCGGTGCTATAGATACCGGCTTTGCCCAAAGAGCCACACTTGAAGCAGAGCAGCTGTTAAAAGCGGATTCCCTCTGGTGGCCTATGCGTGAAGGTGTGATGCTGCGTGCGAATGCCAGCCAAAATCAGCCAACTTCTGCTGAACGTTTTGCCAAAAGCTTAATGACCCAACTAAACAAGGCTGAGTGCAGCGGTGTAGTGGCAATAGGGCGCGGTGCTTTCGCTCTGCCTTTATTGGCCAGACTACTGCCACAAAAATGGCTGGATCGTCTGCTCCAGCGTAAGTTTTTACTACGACCCCGCTAAATCAGGTTTTCAGCATCAGTTCAGTTTTATTGCTTTATAACTACTCTGTTGAATGGGTGCTATCCCAGCTATCAGGAGTAGAGCAGATGAATACAACGAAACAATGGGGGGCTTTGGCCTTAGTCGGTGCCTTATCTGCCGGTCTGGTTGCTTGTGGGGGCAGTTCTTCAGACGAGATTGAGCAAAGTGCCAGTTTCAGTCTGGCGGTCAGTGATGCGCCAGTGGATGGTGTAGGTAAAGTGATGTTGTGTTTTGGGTCAGTGGAACTGGTGGGAAATGGTTTGGGTAATCAGACCTTTACCCCGGGTTTAGAGTCTGTTTCTGCAAACAATAACACTGAGTGTCGTGATAACAACGGCGCAGTAGTGGCAAACAGCATAGGGGTTGATTTACTGACTTTACCAGGAGCCAGCTCTTTGGCTTTGATTTCACAAGCGACAGTACCAGCGGGTAACTATGGTCAAATGCGCCTGAATATTGTGCCCGGTAGTTATATCCAACTGACGGATGGCACTCAATACCCACTGGAAGTCCCGTCCAATCAAATTCGTCTGAATGGAGTTACTTTATCCGCGGGTGGCACCTTTAGTTACACTCTTGAATTTGATTTACGTAAAGCTATGGTGCTGTCTAATCCACAAAAATATCTGTTAAAACCTACAGGTTTACGTCTGGTCAACACCAGTGAAATTGGCCATTTGTCAGGGGCCGTCAGTGAAGCCTTGTTGTTAGCCAATAACTGCGCTGTCGCACCTGCTGACCCAAATCAGCCTGTTGCTGCAGTGTACTTATATCCCGGGGCGGATTTGGACTTGAGTACACTCGCTGACTACGGCGGTTTAGAGGCTGTACAACCCTATGCCAGTGCCCCGGTATTTTTTGACGGTGCATCCAGTTATAGCTATCAATTAGGCTTTATAGATGCGGGGAATTACACTGCAGCTCTGACTTGCCAGTTAAATGACGAACCAGAGCAAAATGATCAGGTTAGCTTTTTAGCAGCTAAAAATCTGACAATCACAAAATCAGTGACGCTAGTCCAGTTTGATTTTTGATCGGGTTTTCAGAGGCAAGAGCTTAAATACTAGCTCTTGCCTCTAAGTTTTTGTTTGTATTCCAGTTTAAATTCATTCGAAAAAATTGTTTAAATTTTCATCGAAAATTGCTTGCCTGCTGCTGAATATTTCACCACTATGACTGTCGCTTTTCTCCATGGAGTAACTGTCATGACATCTAACTTTATGCGAACTGTGCACTTAAAAACTGCACAACAATTCAAAGAACAAGGCCATGATGTGCAGTATGTGGTTAAGCATTTCCACAAAGTAGGCATACCGGAAGATGAAATACCGGAACTCCTGCCTCTGCTCGGTTTTGCTCTGGATACCGACCCTTTGGCTTTACCAACGAAAAGCCGTAAAGACTGATTATTCAACAAAAACGCCACTTTCACAGTGGCGTTTTTAGTATGCGGCTCCGCTGAGGAGCCTTGTTGCTGCGCGCCTTGTGCAAAGACTTAGTCGTGCATCTCATCTGCTGCGGATTGCAACTCTGCCATTTGTTCCGGCGTCAGTTGAATAGCTAAGACTTTATCCACCCTTTTGCCGTCCATATCGACAATTTCCAGCTGCCAGTTTTTAATCAGTACTTTGTCCGCTGTTTGTGGGATTTTGCCCATCAACAGCATCAGTAAACCATTTAAAGTCTGGTAGTTACGCTGATTTTCTTCAGGGAGTTCATCCAAACCTAAACAGTCTTTTAAGTCGATCACAGGCAACAGGCCGTCCAGCAGGTACGAACCATCGTCACGCTGCACCACCATTAAATCTTCGCCGTCATCCGGATTAAGTTCACCTGTTAAAGCTTCCATTAAATCCTGCAGCGTCACCATGCCTTTTAAATCACCGTATTCGTCCACCACAAACACCACCTGGCGGGCAGTTGTGCGGAAATGCTCCAGCAATTCCATACCAGTCAGGCTGTCTGGTACATAGTGACAAGGTTGTACTAAAGCAGTTAAATCAGTCAGTTGGCCTGCAACAGATTGCGCCAGCAACTGTTTGGCAGAAACTATACCAATCAGCTCATCTGCACTTTGTTTGCAGACAGGAAAACGCGAATGCGGTGACTGCATCACTCTGTGCAAGTTGTCTTCCATACTGATAGCCGTGTCTAAAAAGATAATGTCAGAGCGGGGCACCATTAACGAAGAAATCGAACGTTCGTCCAGACGAAACACGTTTTTCACCATCGCATGCTCGTTGTGTTCGATCACACCTGAGCTGGAGCCTTCCAGCAACATCGCCTGAATATCTTCATGAGTCACATTGGACTCAGTGCTGTGGGCAAAACCAAACAGCCGCATCAGGCCGTGGGTTGAACCTGATAATAACCAGACAAAAGGTTTGGTGACTAAAGCCAATAACATCATGGGTTTAGCCATCAGACAGGCGATAGACTCAGCACTGATTTGACCTATACGTTTAGGCACCAGTTCACCTACCACGATAGACACATAAGTCACCACTACAACCACTAAAGCTGTGGCAAAAATGCTGCTAAATTCTGCAGGCATGCCCAGACCTTGCAGCCATAAGGCAAAAGGCTCGGCAAGAATAGATTCACCGAAGATACCGTTTAAGATACCAATAGAGGTAATACCAATCTGGACAGTGGATAAAAACTGAGTCGGATCTTCTGAGAGTTTCAGCGCTATGGCTGCGGAGGATTTTCCTTTTTGTGCCAAAGCCGTTAAACGTGATTTTTTGGCTGTGACAATAGCAATTTCAGACATGGCAAAAATGCCATTTAATACGATAAGTCCAACAAGTATAAAGATTTCCATGGGGTCTCATTAAGGTTATGAACTGCGACGGATTATATAAACAAAAACCGGGGTTGGATAGAGCTCTGGTCTGTGGCGATCTTCAGATCATCGAAATGTCATATGCGTGGGAAACAAAAACAGGCCCTGTTGGGCCTGTTGGTTACATCCTTAGCTAACTTATGGCTGCTGTTGTTTGTTTTTCATGCGGTCATGAATAAAAGAGGCAACTACATAAAGCACAACCACAGGCAACAAGCCGTACAAAATCCCTTGCTGTAAGTCTGGCAGGTAAGTCTCTTTAAGCGCCATAGCCACCAGATACCAGGTGTAGGCTATGTACAGCAGCATAAACAACAAACCTTCAATACGATTCAGCACTGAGCCGATAAAAAACAGTGGTACACAAAGCACGGCCACAGCTACCATCACAGGAATATCAACCATGGCCATTTGTTCGCCGGCCAGCAAAGGCACAGGCGAGACTAAGCCAGATAAGCCCAGCACACATAAAATATTAAATATATTGCTGCCTACCACGTTACCCACCGCAATATCGCGTTCACCACGCACAGTCGCCACTATAGAAGTGACCACTTCAGGTAAAGAGGTACCAGCTGCCACTATAGTTAAACCTATCACAGCTTCATTCACGCCCCAGGCCCGGGCTATTTCCACTGCGCTTTCAACCAGCCAGCGTGCACCCAATACCAGCAGGGTCAAGCCCCCTATCACCAATAACAGGTTTTGCCAGGCTGGCACTTTGGCTTTGAGCATGGCCTCCACTTCTTCATCGACAGTATCAGCGCCTTTGGCTTTGCCCTGACGGAATAAAAACCAGGTGTAACTTAACAAACCTGCAAATAAGATCCCGGCTTCCAGCCTGCTGATATTACCGTCCAGTGTCATCAGCAGTGCTACGACAGAAATCAGCACCATGATTGGAACATCCTGACGGATCAATTGGCGTGAAATAATAAGCGGCGAAATCATAGCCGCAGCACCCAGAATAAACAGCACGTTAAAAATATTGCTGCCCACCACATTGGCGATAGCCAGTTCGGCCTGACCTGCATAGGCCGCTTTTACGCTGACGGCCAGTTCAGGGGCACTGGTACCAAAAGCCACTACTGTTAAACCTATGACTAAAGCCGGAATACCAAAAGAACCAGCTAAACGGGCAGCTCCTTTGACCAGTAAATCTGCACCAACAACCAGTAATACCAGGCCTACCACCAAAAAAATCCAGGTCATGCGTTACTCCATCTGATTTCAACTAAAAGCTAATTTAGAGTAAAAACAAATAACAAGGAAGAGCGAAGCCGGATAAAGCCTTGCCAACAGTTTGGCAAGGCCCGGCTGAGCGCCAATGGCTCTGCCCGTTGGCTGGGTTGTTCTCGGATAAAGCCTTGCCAACAGTTTGGCAAGGCCCGGCTGAGCGCCAACGGCTCTGCCCGTTGGCCGGGTTGTTATCGGATAAAGCCTTGCCAACAGTTTGGCAAGGCCCGGCTGAGCGCCATGGATGGCTGCGAATAAAAAAAGGCCCGCTGCTCAGGCGGGCCTTTATTACAAAACCAGCTGCGGTTTAGTACTGCAAGCTGATTTTATAACCTGTTTCGGTGTCCGGATCTTTTTCGGCCACCAGCAGGTAAGAGCTGCCCTGAATAAACTCAATTTCTGCGGTTTGTGCCAGTAAAGTTTTATTGTTGTTTAAATCCTTACGGACCAGCAACACGGTATAACTGTCCAGCGGCAAGGTGATACTGGCGCTGGTGGCGTCGTTAATACTGCTGATGTAATAGGAGGTGGTTTCCATGGTTTTGCCCGGCGGCACAAAATAGATGCTGACGTTTTCAAAGTCAGGTACTACATTCACGACGTTAAATACAAAATCATAGACCTGAGGGGTGGCACTGTCCTTGACCGACATCACTGTAGGTTGGCCATTTTCATCCCGGTAAAATATCAGGCTTTTACTTTCGCCCTGATTCAGTGTCAGCAAACCATTTGGAATTTGGCTGGAACCTTCGTTTGCCGTTAAAGTGACTCTGTAATCGCCATGGGGAATTTCAACATAAGAGGTCAGAGTGTCGGCTGGTACGTCGGCAAAAACCGGAGTACCACTGGTACTGCCTGCATAAATTTGGGCCGGGTCTAAATCATTCAGGCTGTTATAGACGCGGAACTGAGCATTACTGTTTACATCTTCCAGCGGATAGACTGTTGTGGTATTGCCTATGATATCCAGAGCAATTTTGCGTTTTAACGGCCCGGCGTTGTCGCGCAGTGCCAACACATACTCGGTTTCATAACTAAAGGCATAAACCGGACTTTGCAGTACAACCTCTTTGCTGCCTGAGTCTGTCAGGTACAAAATGTAGCTGCCAGTATCAAAGGTGACGGCTTCACTAAAAGCGTTTTGACCTACAGTAGCGACAAATTCGGCATCATCGAAGTCTTCGGTAGAGCTGCTGATATACAGATCCATAGTTTTGTTTTCTGCCAGTAAATTGGCAAAATAGATTTTAAACTGATCATCCAGTTCATCATCCCGCACAAAACTTAAGTTCAGCAGTTGTGGTGCTTCATAGTTACCCACCATAAAAAGCACGGTTTTCTGGCTGGTTTTCAGACTGATCTGATCATCCAGTACAGTCTGCACATCACCACTGTTGTCGGTGTAAGTGAAGGCTAAATCATAGGTTTCGGTATCTACTGTGGTTAAAGCAGTGGCATCACCAAAAGCCGCACTACCTAAAGTGCTTTCCACTTCATCACTGTCGGTTAAGGTCAGTGTAGTTGTAGCGCTATTGGTTGAACCGTTGTAGAACTGCAAATAACTGCTTGGGTAAGTGTCGTTGCCTTCTGATGAACTGCCGCCGCCGCAGGCACTCAGCAATACCAGACTGGTGATAGGAAGAATAAACTGACGTAACAACATAATGGTTTTCTTGTCCTGTGATGATAAATACCGTCATCAGAACAAAAAAATAACACCGGGTTCATACCTTTACCCGGCATTTACTCTGCTAAACCTAACTTAATATCAGCTTTACTCTGCTTTGGTTTTAGCCTGTTGTTGTTTGGCCCATAACTGTGCATAAAGCCCTTGTTGGGCCAGTAATTCCTGATGTGTACCAGCTTCTGCGACTTCGCCCTGTTGCAACACCAGTATCTTGTCTGCATCTGTGATAGTGGACAGTCTGTGGGCAATGACCACTGAAGTGTGGTGTTGTGCCAATTCACGCAAAGCCTGCAAAATGGCCGCTTCGGAGTGGGAGTCCAAAGCTGAAGTGGCTTCATCAAAAATCAGAATAGGAGAACCTTTTAACAACACGCGGGCTATGGCAATACGTTGTTTTTCACCGCCTGAGACTTTTAAACCCCGCTCACCAACCAGGGTTTGATCGCCTGCCGGCAAACTTTGAATAAAACTATCCAGATGCGCCAGCTTAATCACCTGATCGACTTCAGCTTCGCTGGCATCAGGTTTACCGTAGCGAATGTTTTCTCTGATGCTGGTATTAAACAACACTGTGTCCTGCGGCACTATGGCGATACTCTGGCGTAACGAGCTTTGAGTCACGTCACGTAAATCCTGACCGTCAATTTCGATAGCTCCGCTTTGTATATCGTAAAATCGGTATAAAAGCCGTGCTATGGTGCTTTTGCCTGCGCCTGAAGCTCCAACAATGGCCAGTTTCTGACCTGGTTCCACCACAAAACTTAAGCCATTCAGAATAGGCCTGTCCGCCTGATAACTAAAATGCACCTGTTTAAACTCAATACGGCCCTGCTGTAACTGCAGCTGTGGCGCATTGGCTTTATCTTTGATCTTCGCTTCTTTTTTCAAAAGCCCCAGCATGTTTTCCAGATCCGTTAACGAACGGCGGATCTCCCGGTAAACAAAACCCAGAAAATTTAACGGGATAAAAAGCTGCAGCATATAGGCATTCACCATGGCCAAATCGCCGAGGGTCAGCTCTTTGTCAAGCACACCTTGTGCCGCCATCCACATCATCAAGGTAATAGCTATGGCAATAATCAGCGCCTGACCAGAGTTTAATGCCAACAGCGACATACGATTTTTCAGTTTGGCTTGTTCCCAGCTGGCTAAAAACTGATCATAAGTACGTTCTTCATAGGCTTCATTATTAAAGTACTTCACAGTTTCATAGTTCAGCAGACTGTCGACTGCTCTGCTGTTGGTGGCCGAATCGGCCTGGTTGGCTTCCCTTATGTATTTATTGCGCCACTCGGTAACATAAAAAGTAAAAGCCACGTACAACGCCACGGCGACAAAAGTCAGCACTGCATACCAGTACGAAAACAGCAGTGCAAAAATCACCGCCACCAGCAGAATTTCCAGCAGGGTAGGCACAATATTAAACATCAAAAACCGCATCAGAAAACTGATACCGTTGGTGCCTCTTTCAATATCACGACTGATACCGCCGGTCTGGCGGTCTAAATGAAAACTCAGCTCCAACTGATGCAAATGGTTAAATACCCGCAGGCCCACTTTACGCATCGCGTGTTCAGTGACTCTGCTAAACAAGGCATCACGTACTTCACCAAAAAATACCGAACCAAAACGTAAAGCGCCATAAAACAACAAAAAAGTCAGAGGCAAGCTGATGGTGGAATTTAAGCTGGGGTCTAAATCATCAATAATAAGTTTTAACGCGTAAGGTAAGTATAAAGTAGCAGCTTTGGCGGCCAGCAATGCAGCCAGAGCCAATAGTACCCGGCCCTTAAAGGCCCAGATGTAGGGCCACATATACTGTACTGTTTGTTTCAGATCCAAAGCTTCAGTCTGTTTTGCTGCATCCGCTCGTTTCGCCGCTGTTCCCATACCACGCATACGTCAGTTTTCCTGAATAGGCGTGCCGGATACACACCTTATTGATAAGTACAAAGATAAGCCGTATCTGTTGCGACTTTTAATTGAAATTTCGCCTGAGCAGGCACCTCAAATGACGTACCACGTGCAAAGGTTTGCCACTGAGTTTCACCCGGCAATAATACGGTTAAAGCGCCACTAATCACAGTTAAAACTTCATGTTGACTGGTGCCAAATTCGTACTCACCCGGTGCCATTACCCCTACAGTAGCCGGTAGTTGTTCACCCTGAAAAGCTATGGATGTCACTTTGCCGTCAAAATAACTGTTTACTTTAAACATCTGTTTTTACTCCTCTGAAAGACTGAATTCAGTTAAACCTATTTCTATTTTGAAATAAAGAGATTTCTGGGTGTTTAGATGTCTATTTCTTAATTGGGGAAGCTGTGATTGTCTCGGGCTTTTTTGCAGAAGTCTTGCTATACCTTAACTATAAGATCTCTGAATGGAGTCTAAGTATCTGAATTTAATTCTTAATCAGCATTGGAGTATTTATGCGGATATCAAAACACCTGGTTGTACCGGCTTGCCTGATGTTGGGATTTAGTCCGGCAGTATTGGCCGATTTAAGTTCCACTATCACACTCTCTTCAAATTATTTATTTAACGGCATTACGCTGACTCAGGATGATCCGGCTTTGCAGCCCAGCCTGGATTGGGTATCTGATTCAGGCTGGTATGCCGGCACCTGGGGATCCAACGTCAGTTTTGTCGAAAACACGGACAGGGAAATTGATTTTTATACAGGTTATTACATGGATTTAGGCAACAGCTGGGCTCTGGATCTGGGCATAGCGCATTACACTTATTATGGCAGCAGCGACAGCAGCGCCTTTGATTATCCTGAGGCGTATATCAAAGTATCTTATGGTGATACCAAACTAAGTTATTGGTACGCCAAAGATTATTTTGGTGCCGGTGGGGGGCATTACATAGTGATGCTGACGCAGAATGTGCAACTAACGGACGGGTTACTCTTAATACTGTCGGGTGATCGCTCAACATCAACCGACACCAGCAAATTTTTACGTGATAACGATGGCACTTACCATCACTGGCGGGTGGCATTGGTCAGTGAATGGCTTGGGGCAAAATGGACTGCAGCCTTTGATGACACAGATCTGGAACTGGATGATTTAGGTGAACCAACCTTTTCGTTGTCAGTAGCAAAAACCTTTAATTGGCTTTAGGTGGCAGTTATGCAGTTAAATTCCTTACGCTTTAAACTCACTTTTGGTGTCGCACTATTACTTTCTATCAGTATTGGCAGCATGGCCTTTATTGGCTGGTATTCGATGACCAGCAGCAATGAATCTGCGGTGACCAAACTGACGCAATCTGTGCGCACATTAGCCGAACAAATTCTGACTGAAGCTGCACAGCGCACTGCCCTTGAAACAAGTGCTGTACTTGACCGCAACTTTGATACAGCGAAAAACTTTGCGGCTGT
>CAMLSF010000132.1 GCA_946482615.1 uncultured Chromatiaceae bacterium
CGCACAGTAGGTGCTGGTGTAGTATCTAAAGTACTGGCTTAATTGTCAGAACTTTGAAAAGGGCTCCTAAGGGGCCCTTTTTTATATAGCCTTCGTACTTGAAGCTGCAGCTTTGTTGGCTGCGTGGTTTCGCCCCAGTCACATAGGAAACTATGCTCCCGGGGGCTCAATCACTTGTCGCCGCCCAGCAACTCCAATGACTTTGGCTATATAGGTAGTATTTAATGATGTCGCTTTGCTGACTTAAGCCGGAAAATTAACAACTACAGACTTGAGTTCAACACAGCTAAGCCTGATTAAATAGTTCCAAGTCGGATCCTTGTCTTGTTTTAGTCGTCTAAGGCAGTATAATGAGCGGCTATTTTTGTGGGACTGCTTTGTTGGTCAGCACAATTTTTTTGTAGGGGCGTAGTTCCAATTGGTAGAACAGCGGTCTCCAAAACCGATGGTTGGGGGTTCGAATCCCTCCGCCCCTGCCACTTATATTAGGCGCTAAGGTGTTTTACACGTTAGTCGAAGTAGTAGCTTGTAACAACAAGCCATGGGAAAGTGAGTTAAAGCATGAATGCAACGAGTGAAACCCCAAAAGGCGGCTTAGATTTAGTCAAGTGGCTGAGCGTTTTAGTTCTGCTGACCCTGATGGTCGCAGCCAACTATATATATGAGTTTTCTGCAGTGGAAAAAGCTGCAAGCATAGTGGTTTTAGTCGGTCTGGCGGCTTTTATTGCTGCAAAGACCAGCAAAGGCTCTGCATTTATTGAGTTTGCCAAAGAAGCCAGAACTGAAGTTCGTAAAGTGGTGTGGCCAACCCGCCAGGAAACTATGCAAACCACTATTATTGTAATGGTCGCAACTGTGATTGTTGCGTTATTACTTTGGGGCTTAGATTCAATTTTATTAAGCCTTGTATCATTTATCACAGGTCTGGGGATCTAAGTTATGTCAGGAAAAATGCGTTGGTATGTAGTTCAGGCTTTTTCGGGTTTTGAACAGCGCGTAGCGACTTCATTGCGTGAGCATATCAAGATCCAGAATATGGAAGACAAGTTTGGTGAAGTACTGGTTCCGACTGAAGAAGTGGTCGAAATGCGTGCCGGCCAAAAACGTAAGTCTGAACGCAAATTTTTCCCTGGCTATGTCTTAGTGCAGATGGAAATGTGTGAAGAAGCATGGCACTTAGTGAAAAGTGTGCCACGTGTATTAGGTTTCATTGGTGGTACTTCAGACCGTCCTGCACCTATCTCAGAAAAAGAGGCCATGACTATCCTGAACCGTCTGCAGGATAACGCTGATAAGCCGAAGCCTAAGACGCTGTTCGAAGCGGGTGAAGTGGTGCGTGTGACTGAAGGTCCGTTCGCTGACTTTAACGGCGTAGTGGAAGAAGTCGACTACGAGAAAAGCCGCGTGAAGGTATCAGTGCTGATTTTCGGTCGTTCTACTCCTGTTGAACTGGAATTTGGCCAGGTCGAAAAAGCTTAAGCAGAAATAGTTTGTAACGGGCCGCTGATTAAAATATAATCGCGGCCTTTTTTAACGTCAGGGGAGCCGTTTGAGTAAGTGTCCTCGCACTTACGAGGCTGAGACCCTAAATTGAGGTGAAACATGGCAAAGAAAGTCACGGCACTTGTAAAATTACAAGTTAAAGCTGGTATGGCAAACCCGTCGCCACCAGTTGGTCCAGCATTGGGTCAACACGGTGTGAACATCATGGAATTCTGTAAAGGCTTCAACGCCCGTACAGAGTCACTGGAAAAAGGCATGCCTATTCCAGTAGTGATCACTGTATACAGCGACCGCTCATTTACATTTGAAACCCGCACCCCACCTGCTTCTTTCTTATTATTGAAAGCTGCTGGTTTAAAAGGTGGTTCAGGCCGTCCTAACACCCAGAAAGTGGGTAAAGTGACTGTTGCTCAGCTGCAAGAGATCGTGAAGATCAAACGTGCTGACTTAACAGCAGGCAGCGACGAAGCAGCACTGAGCACTATTGCTGGTACTGCCCGTTCAATGGGCTTAGTGGTGGAGGGTTAATCAATGGCTAAATTATCAAAGCGTGCTAAATTAATCCGTTCAAAAGTAGATTCTACTCGTGAATACGCGATCAATGACGCAGTTGCGTTATTAAAAGAATTAACAGCTGGCAAGTTCGTTGAATCCGTTGATGTTGCCATCAACCTGGGTATCGACGCTCGTAAGTCAGACCAAAACGTTCGTGGCGCTACTGTGTTACCACACGGTACTGGCCGCACTGTACGTGTTGCTGTGTTCACTCAGGGGGCTAACGCTGAAGCTGCTAAAGCTGCAGGCGCTGACATCGTGGGTATGGAAGACTTAGCTGAACAAGTTAAGAAAGGCGAAATGAACTTTGACGTTGTTATCGCTTCTCCAGACGCAATGCGTGTTGTTGGTATGTTAGGTCAAATCTTAGGCCCACGTGGTTTAATGCCTAACCCGAAAACCGGCACAGTAACTCCAAACGTTGCTGAAGCAGTGAAAAACGCTAAAGCTGGTCAGGTCCGTTACCGTAACGACAAGAATGGTATCATCCATTCAACAGTTGGTAAGGTAAACTTCGACGCTGACAAGCTGAAAGAAAACGTTGAGGCTCTGTTAGTTGCTCTGAAACGTGCTAAGCCATCAGTAGCTAAAGGTACTTACATCAAGAAAGTAACTATCTCTACTACTCACGGCGCTGGTATCGTTTTAGATCAGGCTTCTTTAGACGCCAAAATCTAATTCAGCCCGCTGAAATAGCTGCTTTACAGGAGTGCGTGGTTATTTTATAATCTCGCGCTCAAAAATTCGGGTAGAAGCCGGAAACTTGTTTACAAGACTCCCGGCTTCCGTCCAAGACCGTAGGTGCCACAACTTTTTTTAAAAGAAGTGGCTTAAAACAACAACCTACGCAGACGGTGTTAGCCCCAGAAAGATTCCTATCAATCTGGCTCTCACCGTAAATCGCGCGTTAGACAGTAAGTTTTACTGCTTAACGTTGTGTAGGCAACCAGACAATACCGTCTGGATGAACCAGGAGTTAAGAGCCAATGGCTATTAAGCTTGATGACAAAAAAGCGATCGTTGCTGAAGTTCAGGAAGCTGCCATAGGTGCTTTATCTGCGGTAGTTGCAGATGCTCGTGGTGTCACTGTAGGTAAAATCACAGAACTGCGTAAGCAGGCCCGTGAAGCTGGCGTGTGGATGAAAGTTGTCCGTAACACGTTAGTACGCCGTGCAGTATCAGGCACTGAATTCGAGTGTTTAAGCAACGCGTTCGTTGGCCCAACACTGATTGCATTCTCTAAAGAGCACCCAGGTGCTGCAGCGCGTATCTTCAAAGATTTCGCCAAAGACAATGCTAAGTTTGAGCTGAAAGGCGCAGCCTTCAATGGCGCCACAGTAAGCATTGACGTTTTAGCATCATTGCCAACGCGCAACGAAGCTATCGCACGTTTAATGAGCACTATGAAAGAAGCAGCAGCCGGCAAATTGGTACGTACCATCGCCGCAGTTCGCGACCAAAAACAAGGCTAAACAACGTCATTTTACGTTTTGTTTAGAATTAAAGTTTAATACGGGATACGTCCCCTTAATTTAGGAATCTGAGCAATGTCAGTTACTAAAGATCAAATCTTAGATGCTATCGCTGCAATGTCTGTAATGGAAGTTGTAGAATTAGTTAGCGCTATGGAAGAAAAATTCGGCGTTTCTGCTGCTGCAGCTGTTGCTGTTGCTGCTGGTCCAGCTGCTGTTGTTGAAGAACAAACAGAATTCAACGTAATTCTGGCTGCTGCTGGCGCGAACAAAGTTGCTGTTATCAAAGCAGTACGTGGTGCTACAGGTTTAGGCCTGAAAGAAGCTAAAGATTTAGTTGAAGCTGCTCCAGCTGCAATTAAAGAAGCAGTTTCTAAAGCTGAAGCTGACGCTCTGAAGAAAGAGTTAGAAGAAGCTGGTGCTACTGTTGAAGTTAAATAATCCAGATTTGTCTGGATTATACGCCTGATTTCAGGCTAGGCTGGTGGTGAAATAACCACCGGCCTTTTTGCGCTGTGGGACATTGATTTTCCCCACCCCAATGTTGTCATGTCGACAACATTCAAGCCGCCCCTTAGAGGGTAGGTAGGGTAAAAAATCAGCAAGCTGAGGAACCCCATGACTTACTCTTATTCTGAAAAGAAACGTATCCGTAAGGACTTCGGCAAACGTCCTTTGGTTTTGGATGTGCCATATCTGTTGTCGATTCAAATTGAATCGTTCAGCAAATTTATCGAACCTGATCCAGAAGGTGGATACGGCTTAGAAGCTGCTTTCCGTTCTGTATTTCCAATCAAAAGCTACTCTGGCAGTGCCGAGCTGCAATATGTCAGCTACCGCATTGGTGAGCCGGTTTTTGATGTCAAAGAGTGCCAAATTCGTGGTGTGACTTACTCAGCTCCGCTGCGTGTCAAACTGCGCATGGTGTTATTTGATAAAGAAGTACCAGGTACAATCAAAGATATCCGTGAACAAGAAGTCTACATGGGCGAAATCCCATTAATGACTGAAAACGGTACCTTTGTTATCAACGGTACTGAACGTGTTATCGTTTCTCAGCTGCACCGTAGCCCTGGTGTGTTCTTTGACCACGACCGTGGCAAAACACACTCCTCAGGCAAGGTTTTATATAATGCCCGCGTGATCCCTTACCGTGGTTCATGGTTAGACTTTGAGTTTGATGCCAAAGATAACCTGTTCGTGCGTATCGATCGCCGCCGTAAATTACCAGCCACTATTTTATTACGTGCGCTGAACTTAAGTACTGAAGATATTTTAAGTACTTTCTTCGAAAGCACCCGTTTTGAAATTAAAGACGGCAAACTGTTGATGGAAGTGGTGGCAAACCGCTTACGTGGTGAAACAGCTGCTTTTGATATCAAAGACAACGATGGCGAAGTGATAGTAGAAGCTGGTCGTCGTATTACTGCCCGTCATGTGCGTCAGTTAGAAAAAACTGGCATGACACTGATGGAAGTACCTCATGAATATGTCGTAGGCCGCGTTTTATCAAAAAATTACGCTGACCGTTCAACCGGAGAGATTATTGCCGAGGCGAACGCAGAGCTCACACTGGAGCTGTTAGCAAAACTAGCCAAAGCGGGCTACGAAAGTTTCGAAACTCTTTACATTAACGATTTGGACCAGGGTTCTTATATTTCTGAAACCATCCGGATCGATCCAAGCAGCAACCGCATGGAAGCATTGGTAGAAATCTACCGCATGATGCGTCCAGGCGAGCCACCAACACGTGAAGCTGCTGAAACTTTATTTGAAAACCTGTTCTTCTCAGAAGATCGTTATGACCTGTCCACTGTAGGCCGTATGAAGTTCAACCGTCGTGTTGATTTCGAAGAAGGCACTGGCACAGGCGTACTGTCTAAAGAAGATATTCTGGCTGTAATGAAAGTCTTGATCGACATTCGTAACGGTAAAGGCGAAGTGGACGATATCGACCACCTGGGTAACAGACGTATCCGTTCTGTCGGTGAAATGGCTGAAAACCAGTTCCGTGTTGGTTTAGTCCGTGTGGAGCGTGCAGTTAAAGAGCGCCTGTCTTTAGGTGATCTGGACGCTGTGATGCCACAGGATCTGATCAACGCTAAGCCTATTTCTGCTGCGGTGAAAGAGTTCTTTGGTTCAAGCCAGCTGTCTCAGTTTATGGACCAGAACAACCCACTGTCAGAAGTGACGCACAAACGTCGTATTTCTGCGTTAGGCCCTGGCGGTCTGACCCGTGAGCGTGCAGGCTTCGAAGTACGTGACGTTCACCCAACGCACTACGGTCGTGTTTGTCCAATCGAGACGCCTGAAGGTCCAAACATCGGTTTGATCAACTCGCTGTCTATGTTTGCTCAGACCAACGAATACGGTTTCCTCGAAACACCTTACCGTCGTATTGAAGATGGTATTGTGACTGATGAAGTCGATTTCTTATCTGCGATTGAAGAAGGTAACTTTGTGATCGCTCAGGCGAACGCCGAGTTAAGCGCAGAAAACCGTCTGGTTGAAGATTTAGTACCGTGCCGTTACAAAAACGAATTCACCTTAATGCCGGCCGACAAGGTTCAGTATATGGACGTTGCACCTCAGCAGATCGTATCTGTTGCTGCTGCTCTGATCCCGTTCCTGGAACACGATGACGCCAACCGTGCATTAATGGGTTCAAACATGCAACGTCAGGCTGTTCCTACATTACGTGCTGATAAGCCGTTAGTAGGTACTGGTGTAGAACGTGTTGTAGCCAAAGACTCTGGTGTAACTGTAGTAGCGAAACGTGGTGGTACTGTGGACTATGTCGACGCCAGCCGTATCGTGATTAAAGTACATGAAGAAGAAATGGCCGCCGGTGAAGCCGGTATCGACATCTACAACCTGACAAAATACACCCGTTCTAACCAGAACACCTGTATCAACCAGCGTCCATGTGTAAACCATGGTGAGCCGATTGAACGTGGTGATGTACTGGCCGATGGTCCGTCTACGGACTTAGGTGAACTGGCTTTAGGTCAAAACTTACGCGTGGCATTCATGCCGTGGAACGGTTACAACTTCGAAGACTCGATTTTGTTATCCGAGCGTTTAGTGCAGGAAGACCGCTTAACCACTATTCACATTCAGGAACTCAGCTGTATCGCTCGTGATACTAAGTTAGGGCCTGAAGAAATCACTGCCGATATTCCAAACGTAGGTGAGTCTGCTTTATCTAAGCTGGACGAAGCCGGTATCGTTTACATCGGTGCTGAAGTGAAAGGCGGCGACATTCTGGTAGGTAAGGTCACACCTAAAGGTGAAAGCCAGCTGACTCCGGAAGAAAAACTGTTACGCGCTATCTTCGGTGAAAAAGCTTCTGACGTAAAAGACAGCTCATTACGTGTACCTAACTCTGTCACTGGTACAGTGATCGACGTTCAGGTGTTCACCCGTGATGGCGTTGAAAAAGACAAACGTGCCCGTGAAATCGAAGAAATGGAAGTCAAACAGGCGAAGAAAGACCTGAATGAAGAATTCCGTATCCTTGAAGAAGGTATCTTCTCACGTGCCCGCAACCTGATTGAAAGCACAGGCGTTGACCGCACTAAGCTGAACAGCTTACGTGGTGATGCGCTGTTAGGCTACAGTCTGGCTGATGAAGATAAACAAAACGATCTGGAACAATTAGCGGCTCAGTACGAAGAAATCCGTGTTGAATACGATAAGAAATTCGAAGCCAAACGTCGCAAGATTGTTCAGGGTGACGATTTAGCTCCAGGCGTTCTGAAGATCGTTAAAGTGTACTTAGCTGTGAAACGTCGTATCCAGCCTGGTGACAAGATGGCCGGTCGTCACGGTAACAAGGGTGTGGTTTCTACCATTGTTCCTGTGGAAGACATGCCATATGACGAAAAAGGTCAGCCGGTTGATATCGTACTGAACCCGCTGGGTGTACCGTCTCGTATGAACATAGGTCAGATCCTTGAAACTCACCTGGGCTTAGCGGCCCGTGGTATAGGTGACAAGATTGACGGCATGATCAAAGACCAGAAAGAAGTCGCAGAAATCCGCGAATTCCTTAAAAAGGTCTATGCACTGGGTGAATCACGTCAGGACGTCGATATCGCCAGCTTCACGGATGATGAAGTGCGTCGTTTAGCAGAAAACCTGCGTAAAGGTTTACCTGTAGCTACTCCAGTGTTTGATGGCGCTAAAGAAAGCGAAATCAAAGAGCTGTTGACTTTAGGTGACTTACCGACCAGCGGTCAGATCACATTGTACGATGGCCGTACCGGCAATACCTTCGAACGTAAGGTTACTGTGGGCTACATGTACATGCTGAAACTGAACCACCTGGTAGACGACAAGATGCACGCCCGTTCTACTGGTTCGTACAGTCTGGTTACTCAACAACCATTGGGCGGTAAAGCTCAGTTTGGTGGTCAGCGTTTCGGTGAGATGGAAGTGTGGGCTCTGGAAGCATACGGCGCAGCATACACGCTGCAAGAGATGTTAACAGTCAAGTCTGATGACGTGAATGGCCGTACCAAGATGTATAAAAACATCGTGGATGGCGACCACCGCATGGAGCCAGGCATGCCAGAATCTTTCAACGTATTGATGAAAGAGATCCGTTCACTCGGTATCAACATCGAATTGGAAGAGGAATAACCCCGGTTAGCAAAACTAATCGAATTGTCCGGGGCGGTGCGCCGCCCCTTGCTGGTTAACCTCTTACAGGAGAGCAAAGGTGAAAGACTTATTAAAGTTTCTGAAACAACAAACTAAAACCGAAGAGTTCGATGTGATCCGTATCGGCCTTTCTTCACCAGACATGATCCGTTCATGGTCTTTTGGTGAAGTGAAAAAGCCTGAGACCATCAACTATCGTACCTTCAAGCCAGAGCGCGACGGTTTGTTTTGTGCACGGATTTTTGGCCCGGTCAAAGACTATGAGTGTCTGTGTGGTAAATACAAACGCTTAAAACACCGTGGTGTGATCTGTGAAAAATGTGGTGTTGAAGTTACGCTGACTAAAGTACGTCGTGAGCGTATGGGTCACATTGAACTGGCCAGCCCAACAGCCCACATCTGGTTCCTGAAATCACTGCCAAGCCGTATCGGTTTGCTGTTAGATATGACATTACGTGATATCGAACGTGTACTGTATTTTGAATCTTATGTTGTGACCGAACCAGGCATGACTTCTTTAGAGCGTCGTCAGATGCTGACTGAAGAAGAATATCTGGATGTGCTGGAAGAGCACGGTGACGAGTTCGAAGCCAAAATGGGTGCAGAAGCAATTCTGGACATTTTACGTGGCATCGATCTGGCAACAGAGATCAAACAGATGCGTGAAGAGTTGCCAACCATCAACTCTGAGACAAAGCGCAAGAAAATCAGCAAACGTCTGAAACTGATGGAAGCATTCCACACTTCTGGTAACAAACCAGAGTGGATGATCATGACAGTACTACCAGTACTGCCACCGGATCTGCGTCCTTTAGTTCCGTTGGACGGTGGCCGTTTTGCTACTTCTGATCTGAACGATTTATACCGCCGTGTGATCAACCGTAACAACCGTCTGAAGCGTCTTCTGGACCTGTCAGCTCCTGATATTATCGTACGTAACGAAAAGCGTATGTTGCAGGAAGCTGTGGATGCGTTGTTAGACAATGGTCGCCGCGGTCGCGCTATCACGGGTTCGAACAAGCGTCCTCTGAAATCTTTGGCCGATATGATCAAAGGTAAACAAGGTCGTTTCCGTCAGAACTTGTTAGGTAAGCGTGTTGACTACTCAGGCCGTTCTGTAATCACAGTAGGTCCTACTTTACGTCTGCATCAGTGCGGTTTACCAAAGAAAATGGCTTTAGAGTTATTCAAGCCTTTCATCTACGGTAAGTTAGAAGCCCGCGGTTTAGCCACTACTATTAAAGCGGCTAAAAAGATGGTTGAACGTGAAGAAGGTGCTGTATGGGACGTTCTGGACGAAGTGATCCGTGAACATCCGGTCCTGTTAAACCGTGCGCCAACACTGCACCGTTTAGGTATTCAGGCATTCGAACCTGTACTGATCGAAGGTAAGGCAATTCAGTTAAACCCATTGGTCTGTGCTGCATACAACGCCTACTTCGACGGTGACCAGATGGCCGTTCACGTGCCTCTGACCATTGAAGC
>CAMLSF010000133.1 GCA_946482615.1 uncultured Chromatiaceae bacterium
AATAAAAAAGCCAGCGTAAGCTGGCTTTGTTTTTTCAAAGAGATTGTTTCAGTGATTACGCTGCACTGCAATATCGGCTAACGTCAATAAAGCGTCTTTGTAGCCAGATTCTGGCAAGAAGGCGATCGCCTGGCGGGCCTTTTCGGCTTCCTGCTCGGCCATAACACGAGTGTAATCAAAGGCTTTGGTTTGTTCCAAAATCGCCATGATACGCTCCAGATGCTGCATACCGTTGGCATGTTCAATCGCATCTTTCAGCAGTTGCTGATCATCACCGCTGGTATGACGCAAGGCATAAATCAGTGGCAGAGTAGGTTTACCTTCAGCTAAATCGTCACCAATATTTTTGCCCAATTCGTCCGCGTCCGCCTGATAATCCAGCACATCATCAATGAGTTGGAAAGCAGTGCCCAGATGCATACCGTAGAGTTTCATCGCATTCACTACTGTTTCAGGCTGTTCTGCCAAAATGGCGGCAAGCTGGGTGGCGGCTTCAAATAATTTGGCAGTTTTGCAGTAAATCACCTGCATATAGTTCTGTTCGGACGTTTCCGGGTCGTTGACGTTCATCAACTGCAAGACTTCGCCTTCAGCAATGATATTAGTGGCGTCGGCCAGGATTTGCATGATTTGCATTTTATCCAGTGACACCATCAGCTGAAAAGCTCTGGTATAAAGGAAGTCACCAACCAATACGCTGGCCTGGTTACCAAACACCGCATTGGCTGTTTCTTTACCACGGCGTAACATGGATTCATCCACAACATCGTCGTGCAACAAGGTTGCGGTGTGAATGAATTCCACTATAGTCGCGAGCGTAATGTGTTGTTGGCCCTGATAACCCAGCGCACGCGCAGCCAACACAGCTAAAAGTGGGCGCAAACGTTTGCCACCACTATTAACTATATAGATGCCAAGCTGATTAATCAGCGCCACCTCAGAACTAAGCTGAGAGAATATATGTTGGTTCACGGCCGTCATGTCATCAAGACTGAGCTGGCGGATCTCATCGAGCGTCATCTGGTAAAACAACTGCTTAGGTATAGAATGTGGCTGATTCTACACCATTGCAGCCGATCAGCTAAAGTAAAACCCGATCCTTTTTATGGCCCATTGATCTTTTTAATAATTGTGCTTGCGGGGGTAGGGGAAATTGCGTACAATTCGCGCCCTGTGATTATAATTAACACGCCCTTAAAAGTCGGCGTGCTTTGTACGGAGTTAACTATGTACGCGGTTTTCCAAAGTGGTGGTAAACAGCACCGTGTAACGGAAGGGCAAACCCTTCGTCTAGAAAAACTAGACTTAGAAACCGGCGCAACTATTGAATTTTCAGCTCTGATGATCGCTAATGGCGAAGACATCAAGATCGGTACTCCTTTAGTTGAAGGCAGTAAAGTAACAGCGGAAGTGGTCAACCATGGCCGTGGCGATAAAGTAAAAATCGTCAAGTTCCGTCGTCGTAAACACTACCGTAAGCAAGCTGGTCACCGCCAGTGGTTTACTGAAGTGAAAATTACCGGCATCAGCGCGTAATCGAAGGAGTAACTACTCATGGCAAGTAAAAAAGGTGTAGGTAGCACTCGTAACGGTCGCGATTCAGAAGCGAAACGCTTAGGTGTGAAACGTTTTGGTGGTGAGTCAGTATTAGCTGGTAACATCATCGTTCGTCAACGTGGTACTAAATTCCACGCTGGTAGTAATGTTGGTATTGGTAAAGACCACACATTATTCGCCTTAACTGACGGTAAAGTGCAATTCGAAACGAAAGGCGAAAATAATCGCAAGTTCGTAAGCATCGTTAGCGAATAACGACGCATTTCTTCGAAAAGCCCCGCCTAGTGCGGGGCTTTTTTATTAAGAATCGATCAACCTCTGATACTTCAGTCTGTTGAAGGTCAGTTTTGTTGCTTTCAATTCGTCCAGTCCATGCTATGCATTCATGCGCGGGCTGAATTGATAGTATAATGAGCCCATAGTTTTTTTAGATCAGGATAGTCCAGATGAAATTCGTAGATGAAGCGGAAATTCGGGTTGAAGCCGGCGATGGCGGCAACGGTATTGTCAGTTTCCGTCGCGAAAAGTTTGTCGCCAAAGGTGGTCCTAATGGCGGTGATGGTGGTGATGGTGGTGATGTTTATTTAATGGCGGATACCAACCTGAACACGCTGGTGGACTATCAGTTCGAAAAGTATCACCAGGCAGAACGTGGGCAGAATGGTATGAGTACCAATTGTACAGGTAAGCGTGGGGATGACCTGATTTTACGCGTACCTGTCGGGACTCGTGCTGTGGATATTGATACCGCTGAAGTCATTGGCGATTTGACCAGAAATGGTCAGAAGCTGATGATCGCCAAAGGTGGCTGGCATGGGTTGGGTAACGCCCGTTTTACCAGCAGCACCAACAGAGCGCCACGTAAGAAAACCAATGGTACACCGGGTGAAGTGCGTAATATCCGCTTAGAATTGCTGTTATTGGCTGATGTAGGCTTATTAGGCCTGCCTAATGCAGGGAAATCGACCCTGATCCGTGCAGTATCTTCTGCCAAGCCAAAAGTAGCTGATTATCCTTTTACAACTTTAGTTCCTAACCTGGGCGTGGTTCGGGTTGAAAGTCACCGTTCTTTTGTCATAGCTGATATTCCGGGTCTGATCGAGGGTGCAGCTGAAGGTGCTGGTTTAGGTATTCAGTTCTTAAAGCATTTGGAGCGTTGTCGTTTATTATTACACGTGGTGGATGTTCTGCCTGCCGATGGCTCAGATCCGGCTGAAAATGCAGTGACCATTCTAAAAGAGTTGGATAAATACAGTGAAAAGTTGGCGAACAAACCCCGTTGGTTAGTCTTTAATAAACTGGATTTAGTGCTGGAAGATGAACTGGACGAAATTATTGAACGTGTGACTAAAGCCATTAACTGGCAGGGTGAAGTTCATAAAATTGCGGCAGCGAGTCGCACCAATACAGAACGTCTAGCTGCCGATATCCTGAATTATATTGAATTGCTGCCGGTTGAAAAACCAAAAGAGCAAGTGGAAGACGCTGTAAGCTTCAAGTGGGATGATTATCATACTGATGTGTTGTCCGTTGAGGATGACCTGGACGATGATGATGATTTTGACGAAGACGATTACGACGTTGAAGTCATATACCGGCGTTGAGGTAAAAATGCGGATAGCAATGATAGCGGCTATGGCCAATAACAGAGTCATCGGCAAAGACAACCAGATGCCCTGGCATTTGCCGGCCGATCTGAAGCATTTTAAAAAAGTGACTTTAGGTAAGCCGGTGATTATGGGCCGCAAAACCTATCAATCTATAGGTAAAGCTTTGCCAGGTCGCCGTAATATTGTGATTAGCAGGCAAGGAGACGCCCAAAGCACAGATGCTGACTGGGTGCAAAGCGTAGAGCAGGCGCTGGCTTTAGTGCAACATGAAGCAGAAGTGATGATCATAGGTGGTGCTGAGATTTATCGTCAGGTACTGCCTATGGCCGATACGCTTTATATTACCGATATTGATTTAACTGTAGAGGGAGATGCCTTTTTCCCTGATTATCAGGCCGCAGGTCGTTGGTACGAATCAGCATCAGAACGACATCAAGCTGATGCACAAAATCCTCATCCATATCAATTCCGCATCCTGAACAGAGAATGAACAGGACTTCATTGCACCTGCTGCGACATGTTGTTACTATGGAATTGTCTGTTTTTTGACTGCTTCAGGAGTAATGTATGAAATTGTTGCCAGCAGTGTTCTGTGGTGTAGTGGTGGCCGGTGCAGTATTGGTGTCCCCGGTAGTGCATGCTGACGACCAGTTAGCGGCTTCGATGTGCGATTATGTCAAGGCTGACGATAAAAATAGATTACGCAAAGTACTGAGTGATTACCGTCTGCGTTTACGCAACATTTATGAAGGTGTTACCTGCAATGGTGATAGCTTGGTTCGGTTTGCGATAAAAAATAATGCTGCTGATGTGGGGGAGTTTATTGTGAAACAGTTACCTGCAGCTCAGGTAGCAGCATCAGGTGATGTTGCATGGGCTGAGGGCAATGGTTTTGCGTCCTCTCCTTTGTTAGCTGTTATCAAAGAACGAGCCGGTGGTGGTGAGTAATTCTCTGCTCTGACTTAATAAAAAAATCCGCCATCAGGCGGATTTTTTTTTAGTCTTTGTTTAGTGATCAGTTCAGACTTTGAACTGATCGACAGATTGGCGTAACTCTTCAGCTAAACGGGCTACTTCATGGCTGGATTGAGACGTTTGTTCAGCACCAGAAGCTGTTTGTTCAGCGATAGTCACTATAGACTCTAACAAGTGGCTGATTTCGTTAGACACCTGATTCTGTTCTTTGGCTGCATGAGAAATTTGTTCGCTCATATCGTGCGCTAAGTGCACCGCATTGGTGATAGATTCCAGCGCCTGAGCGGCAACTTCAGTTTGAGTCACACAGTTTTCAGCCTGTTTTTTACCTTTGTTCATCGCTTCTACAGCTGCATGAGCACCGGTTTGCAGGACTTGAATCATCGCCTGAATTTCCTGAGTGGATGCCTGAGTTTTGCTCGCCAGAGAGCGAACCTCATCAGCTACCACCGCAAAACCACGACCTTGTTCACCAGCACGGGCGGCTTCAATAGCTGCGTTTAATGCCAGCAGGTTCGTTTGTTCGGCAATACCACGAATCACATCAAGGATACTGCCAATAGAAGCGCTGTCTTTATGCAGTTTGTTGATCACTGTAGAAGCCTGATCTACTTCTTTTGATAACTGCAGTATAGTTTGTTTGTTATTTTCAGAAATTACTTTGACACGCTCAGCTTCGCTATCCGCATTTTTGATTTCAGCCAATGCATCGTTCGAGCTTTGCATTACGCCTTGTGAGGTACTGCTCATCTCCGTTGTGGCAGTAGCGGCCTGAGTCACCTGAGACTTCTGTTCACGAATAGCTGTGGTCGTTTCTACAGTAATAGCTGAAGTCTGCTCTGAGGCTGCGGCAAGCTGTGTAGAACGGGAAATAATGCCCTGGATCAACTGACGTAAGTTAGTAATAACCTGATTACAGTTACGGGCCAGATCGCCAAACTCGTCCTGGGCTTTATCATCCAGACGTTTAGTTAAGTCACCTGATGCAACTACACCTAAAATTTCGTTTACTTTAGCTAATGGGATAGTAATACTGCGCACCGTCACCATAGCTATACCTACAGCCAGACCAATAGAAATCAAAACGACAAGGAATATAGTCGTAATAGCTCCAGTGACATCTGATTGAGCTTCAGCCTGAATTTCACCTGCCACAGTGCGGGCCCGGGACAACAATTGATTTAAGCTGTCCAACGCTGTTTTATTGTGAGTTTCGGCCTGAGTTAATAATTTCTGAGCTTCAGCAGAAGCCGCCAGCATTTGAGCTTTTAACTTTAAAATACCCTCTTCACCCACTAACAAATCATTGATAGCGGTAATCTTTTCATCCAAATCAGCCACCATATCGACGCTGGCTCCAGCTTCAGTTTTGATGGTGGTCATTTGCTGATTAACACCTTCTAAACGTGAAGTGACTTCATTAGAAATAGTGTCTGCTGTAGTTGCTGAGGTAGTGCGGGTTAAATCAACGACGACACTAACCAATGTATTTAATCCTGTTTCCAGTTCAGTGGCCGCTTTACTGGCCTGTGGGAAACGACGGGTCACATCTCTGACATCGCTGAAATCCAGCAATAAAGAAGCTGAGTCATCTGAATTTAACTCGACGTCTGATAACTGAGAGGAAATTTGGTCACGTAACGTCAGGCTTTTGCTAAGCTCTGCGAATAGTTTTTTACTCACAGGCGTGAATTCTGTATAGGCAGCTGACACATCCTTAAAAGAATTTGCCAGAGTTTCTTCTTCAGCCACTACAGTTTGCAGTGCTTTAGCCGCTGTATCGTACAGCTCTTGCTCAGCGCTGAATTGAGTCTCTAAGTCTTTCACCTGCTTTACTTCAGTAGCATAAAACGCTTGCAGGCTGACTTTGCTCATTTTGACAAATTCACTTTGCAGTACCGCGCTATTTTCTAAAGCTGGGATCGAGATTTCATTTACTTGCGTGGTTGAGGCATTGATACTATTCAAGCTCATGTACGAGGTAATACCGATCACCAGTAGCAGAAGTGAAATGACACCAAAACCACCAATAATCCGAAGTGCTACCGTTAACTTCATAACCTTACTCCCAGTATCCAGGCTAAAAGGGCATTGTTGGCCCTGTCACCACACAATAACAATTCAAAATACATCATTTTGAAACAGCGTCGCATTATAGCGTTATTTTTAGTCAGAAACACTATAACGCTGTGCTGTCTCAATACAATAGGCCGTTAAATAATTTCCCCAAACACATCCGGTATCCAGTGCATGAATGCCTTCTACCGGACTATGTCCCATCAAGGCTGCCCAGTGGCCAAAAAAAATCTCTGGGTGAGGCTTTTGTTGCCAAAATGCATACCAAGGGATCAGCGTACTGACTTTTTCCGGATGGCGCTTTTCTTTGAGTTCAAGTGCGCCATTTGCCAGACAAAATCTCATTCTGGTACAGCTATTAATAGTAAAACGCCAGCGGTCCTGATCAGACACTGCTTCTGACCATAAAGCCGGGGTATTACCGTACATCACAGAAAAAAGTTTCTCTGGAGATTTTTTCAGGATAGAGCTGACTTCAGTCGCCGCTTCAAACGCGATTTCAACAGGCCAGTTTGGTGCCAAACCAGCGTGAACCAACAGCAAGTGCCGCTCTGGCTCATAGTGCATTAGGGGCTGTTGTTGCAGCCAATGGACTAAATCTGCTAAATCCGGAGCACCCAGCAGCTCGTCCAGCTTGTCGGATGGGTCTGCTTTGGCAAAGCCAAAAACACAGGCCAGAAAATGCAGATCATGATTGCCCAGAACTACTTTGGCTTTATCACCTAAAGATCGGATAAATCTCAGCGTAGCTAAAGAGTCAGGTCCTCGTGCAACCAAATCACCACAAAACCACAATTGATCGTTGTGGGGATCAAACTGGATTTTAGCCAATAAGGATTGCAGTTGTTGAAAACAACCTTGTACATCGCCTATCACATAGCCTGGCATGAAGTCAGTTCAGAATATTTGGAATTGCCAAACGGAACAGAGGAATAGCAGCTTTAAAGCTTAGCTGGCTCTGACTGGTCATTTCATAATGGCCTTGCATAGTGCCCACAGGCGTCTCCAGCACTGCACCACTGGTATAACTGTAACTGGAACCCGGGGCCAACTGAGGTTGTTCGCCGACCACTCCGTCACCATGCACTTCGGTTTCTTTACCATTGGCATCCGTGATTAACCAATACCGTTTCAGCAGTTGCACTGTTTCCGCACTGTGGTTTTTAATGGTGATGGTATAAGCAAAAACATAGCGGTTGTTGGCCGGGTCCGATTGAGCTGCGACATAAAATGTTTCAACTGAGACGGGAATTTCAAAACTCAGACTCATAACTGGTGTTGCTCTTGTTGATGCAGCCAGCGGGCAATACCGATAAATTGCTCGACACTTAATTGTTCCGGGCGCAAAGTTGGATCTATACCCATTTCAATAATCTGATCTGCTGTTGCAAAATTGCTGAAACAGTTGCGTAAAGTTTTACGGCGCTGGTTAAAGGCCTCCAGACAGACTCTGTTTAATACGGCGACAGGTACATCCTGACGCTCTGACACAGGTTTGGGAAGCAGACGCACTACAGCCGAATGCACTTTAGGGGCTGGTTTAAATGCGCCGGGGCCAACTTCAACCACAGGCATTGCATGACAGAAAAACTGGGTCATGACAGATAAACGGCCATAGGCTTTGGAGCCATGAGCAGCAGTCATACGATCAACCACTTCCTTTTGCAGCATAAAATGCATGTTCTCAATATCGTCAGCATAATCAAACAGATGAAATAACAGAGGAGTAGAGATGTTGTAGGGCAAATTACCGAACACTTTGAGTTTTTTACCTGGCTGCAACAACTGACGGAAATCAAATTTCATTGCATCAGCCTGATGAATGGTCAGTTTACTTGCAAGCACAGGATGTTCCCGCAAACGCTGAGCCAAATCTCTGTCTAATTCAACCACTGTGAGATGACCTGATTTTTCTGCCACAGGTTCAGTGATAGCGCCTAAACCAGGGCCGATTTCGACCAGTGTGTCTGTAGGCTTCGGATTAATGGCTTTGACTATACGTTCTATCACGACAGGATCGTGTAAGAAATTCTGACCAAAACGTTTTCGGGCAGTGTGTCCCAGGTGTACTTTATCTGTCATGTTATAACTTGGCTCTTTGCGCTAAATAAATGGCTTGTTCCAGGGCATGGAATAAACTTCCGGGGTCGGCTTTGCCTGTACCTGCTAAATCCAGTGCAGTTCCGTGATCGACTGATGTCCTGATTAAAGGTAAACCAAGGCTGATGTTGACTGAGCGTCCAAAGCCTTTGTATTTCAGCACAGGTAAACCCTGATCGTGGTACATAGCCAGGACAGCGTCAGCATGCTCCAGATATTTGGGTTGAAATAAAGTATCGGCAGGTAATGGCCCAATCAGATCCATACCCTGCAAACGTAGTTCATTTAAAGTGGGGGTGATGACGTCTATTTCCTCACGCCCCAAATGCCCGTCTTCTCCTGCATGTGGATTTAATCCGCAGACATAAATGACCGGTGATTCAATCGCAAATTTGTGCTGCAGATCATGATGTAATACGGAGATGACTTTATGCAGACGCTCTTTGGTAATGGCTTTTGCAACATAGGCTAATGGGATATGTGTTGTAGCAAGAGCTACCCTCAGGCCTTCAGTTGCCAGCATCATTACGACATAAGGAGTATTCGACAAGTGGGCAAAAAATTCAGTATGACCGCTGAAGGGAACCCCAGCTTTGTTGATAATACCTTTGTGCACCGGACCTGTCACTATGGCGTCGAACTCACCGGATATAGATTTCTCGCCGACATATCTTAAGGTGTCGACCACATAACGGCCATTGGCTTCGTTGAGCTCTCCTGTGACAACATCCGCTTCCAGCGCAAAATCAACACAAGTTAAAGTACCGGCTTGTTGCGGTACTGCTGGTTGATCTGGCTGATAAGGTAAAAGCTGAAGCGGCAGGTTTAACGCTGCCGCTCTTTGTTGTAACAGCTCTGCGTTGGCACAAACAATCAACTGGGCTGGCCAGCTTTTTTGCGCCAACATCACCACCAGATCAGGACCTATACCAGCAGGCTCGCCCGGGGTGATTGCTATCCTCAATGTCATTCAGTATCCGCCAGCACTTCGATAAAGGCCTGATCACGCAATTCTCGCAGGAAGTTAGCCTGTTCTTCGTTAAAGCGGCGATTAAACAGCATACGGTAGACTTGGTCTTGTTTTTTCTCCGCAGTCATGTCGACGACACGTTTATCCAGTAACTGCACCACATGCCAGCCATGCTCAGTTCGGAAAGGCTGGCTGATCTCCTCGATCTGCAGGTTATTCAGGGTATCGCGGAAGGCAGGTACATACATAGCGGGATCGGCCCAGCCTAAATCACCGCCTTTTAATTTTGAGCCCGGATCTTCAGAGTTTGCTGAAGCAAATTCGGCAAAATCTGCTTTGCCTGCTTTAAAGTCGGCAACAAA
>CAMLSF010000134.1 GCA_946482615.1 uncultured Chromatiaceae bacterium
GCGTTGCAGCAAGGCAAAAGTCTTGCACCATACAGCGGCGATACCAAAATTTTTATTTACCCCGGTTATCAGTTCCAGGTGATCGATGGCTTAGTCACCAACTTCCATTTGCCTGAATCGACCCTGATTATGCTGGTCAGCGCCTTTAGTCAAAAAGACTATGTGATGCAGGCCTATCAGACGGCTATAGCGCAGCAATATCGTTTTTATTCCTATGGCGATGCGATGTTGATCCTGTAAATTCGCTACAAGCCGGACCCCGCTTTAGTGGTGGGGTTTGGTCTTTTGTTCTGCTACAATCGGGCGCGAAAAAAGCCGGACTGTTTTTCTGGCAGATACTGAGGTAGCACGTGAAATTTGAATTGTTAAAAACCGACGGCAAAGCCCGTCGTGGCCGTCTTGTCTTCGGGCGCGGCATAGTTGAAACTCCTGCTTTTATGCCAGTGGGCACTTATGGCACAGTCAAAGGCATGACGCCGGAAGAACTGGAAGCAACAGGTGCACAAATCTGCTTAGGCAATACCTTCCATTTAATGCTGCGACCAGGCACTGAAATCATCAAAAAACATGGTGATTTGCATGACTTTATGCACTGGCACAAGCCTATTTTGACCGACTCTGGTGGTTTCCAGGTGTTCAGTTTAGGTGAACTTCGTAAAATCAAAGAAGAAGGTGTAACCTTCCGTTCGCCACTGAACGGCGAAAAAATCATGTTAACTCCTGAACGTTCTATGGAAGTGCAACGTGATTTAGGCTCAGACATAGTGATGATTTTTGACGAATGTACGCCTTACCCTGCGACAGAGCAGCAAGCGAAAAAGTCGATGGAAATGTCGTTGCGCTGGGCAAAACGTAGTAAAGATGCGCATGGCGATAATCCGGCCGCTCTGTTTGGTATTATCCAGGGCGGGATGTATCCGAATTTGCGGGATGTCTCGTTGCAAGGTCTGGAACAGATTGGCTTTGATGGCTATGCCATTGGGGGGTTATCCGTAGGTGAGCCAAAAGAGGATATGATTAAAATCCTTAATCACACCACAGGCCAGATGCCACAGCACAAACCCCGGTATTTAATGGGTGTAGGTAAACCTGAAGACATAGTCGAAGCGGTGCGCCGTGGTATTGATATGTTTGACTGTGTGATGCCAACCCGTAATGCCCGTAATGGTCATTTGTTTGTCAGTACTGGTGTGATTAAGATCCGCAATGCCAAACACAAGGACGATACATCAACTTTAGATGCAGAATGTGATTGCTACACTTGTAAAAATTATTCCAGGTCATATCTACATCACTTAGACAGATGCAATGAGATTTTGGGTGCGCGGTTAAATACCATCCACAACCTGCATCACTATCAAAAGTTAATGCAGGGCTTGCGTGCTGCTATAGCTGAACAAAAGCTGGAAGATTTTGTGGCTCAGTTTTACCAGAAAAGGGGTATGGATGTACCACCTCTGGAAGCCAGTCTTACAGAACAATAAGAGTTCATTTTTAATTTTTTACTTTTTAATTTAAAACTTTAGGGGACATGTGATGAGTTTATTTATATCCAATGCATACGCCAATACTCCGGCTGCAGCACCACAAGGCGGTGGCTGGGATTTACTGATTATGCTGGTGGCCTTTGGTCTGATCTTTTATTTCCTGATCTACCGTCCACAAGCAAAACGTGTCAAAGAACATAAAAACCTGATGGCCGCACTGGGCAAAGGTGATGAAGTCTTAACACAAGGTGGCTTAGTGGGTCGTATTGCGAAAATTGCGGAAGATAAAGATTTTGTTGCTATCGCTTTAAACGATACCACCGAAGTGACAGTACAAAAATCTGCTATTGCTGCCGTATTGCCGAAAGGCACGATGAAATCACTGTAAAAGGATTTTAATGTGTTAAACCAGAACTCCATCTGGCGGTACTTATTGGTGATCATCGTGATGGGCGTCAGCATGCTGTACGCCCTGCCGAATTTGTATCCTAATGATCCGTCCTTACAAATCAGTGCAACCCGCGGTGCTGATGTCACTCAGCAAACTGTGGATCAACTGCAAAAATCTTTTACTGAACAAGGTTTAACACCTAAGTCTGCTGTATTGGAAAAAGGCCAGTTGCTGGTGCGTTTTTTAAATACAGAAGATCAGTTGGCTGCCCGTGAGCTGGCAACCAGGACTTTGGGTGATAACTTTGTAACCGCACTGAATCTGGCTCCGGCAACTCCTGCCTGGCTGGATGCTATAGGTGCAGCTCCAATGAAACTGGGTCTGGACTTACGTGGTGGTGTGCATTTCCTGATGGAAGTGGACATGAAAACTGCGATGGAAAAAAACGTCAATGATCTGGTTCAGGCCTACCGCTCAGATTTACGTGAAGGCAAAGTGCGTTACCGTGCTGTAACTGCAGATGTGCCAAATTTACGGGTGAATCTGAGTTTCCGTAGCGCTGAAGATTTAGCGGCCGCTAAAACCTTATTAAGCGGTAAAGACCGTGATATGACCTTTACTGAGGCCGATGATCTGACATTGATTGCGGCTTTTAGCGAAGTAAAAATCAAGGCCTTACGTGAAGATGCAGTGGCACAAAACATTACCATCATCCGTAACAGGGTGAACGCTATTGGTGTGGCTGAGCCTTTAGTACAACGTCAGGGCGCTGAACGTATTGTGGTGCAGTTACCTGGTGTGCAGGATACAGCCCGTGCCAAAGAAATTTTAGGCGCAACAGCGACTCTTGAATTCCGTATGGTGGATGAAGCGGGTGATTTACAAAGTGCCTTAGATGGTCGTATCCCTCCAAATGCTCAGCTGTACAAAGACCGTCAGGGTCGTCCTGTATTGCTGCAAAAACGTGTGATGCTGACAGGAAACCATATTATCGGTGCCAACAGCAGCTACGACGAATACAGCCGTCCTCAGGTAAATATAGATTTGGATGCCAAAGGGGGGAACACCTTCTCCCAGGCCACCAAAGAAGCCATAGGCAAGTCGATGGCGACTGTATTTATCGAATACAAACCTACGGATAAAAAAGACGCACAAGGCCGCACTATTCTTGAGAAAAAAGAAGAAGTTATTAACGTTGCCACTATTCAGGCGCGTTTAGGTCGCAGCTTCCGTATCACTGGGGTAGACAGTCCGGCTGAAGCACAAAACCTGGCCTTGTTATTACGTGCCGGTGCTTTGATTGCACCAATTCAGATTGTAGAAGAACGCACCATAGGCCCAAGCCTGGGTCAGGAAAACATCGAGCTGGGTACTAACGCCATTATGTGGGGTATGATCCTGACTGTTGTTTTCATGGGCGTTTACTACAAAGGCGTAGGTATGGTGGGTAACCTGGCTCTGGCCAGTAACGTCGTGTTGTTGATCGGCGTCTTATCCATGGTGCCTGGTGCGACTCTGACTTTACCCGGTATGGCGGGGATCTTGTTGACTATAGGTATGGCGATAGATGCCAACGTATTGATTAACGAGCGTATCCGTGAAGAGCTTGATGCAGGGCGTTCGGTGCAACAAGCTATACATGAAGGTTATAACAGGGCTTTTGCTACTATTACCGACTCGAATATCACCACCTTCTTAGTGGCGCTTATTCTGTTTGGTCTGGGTTCTGGTCCGGTCAAAGGTTTTGCCGTGACTTTGGCTCTGGGTATTATCACCTCTATTTTTACCGCAGTCACAGTGTCGAGATTGTTTGTCAATCTGATCTGGGGTGGCCGTAAAGTTGATAAGTTGCCTATATAAGGAATTATGATGAAACTTCTTCATTTTAAAGAACCACTCAACTTTATGCGCTTTAAGTGGCCAGCCATCGCCTTTTCTACCTTCCTGGTATTAGGTTCATTATTTGCTGTATTCACTAAAGGTATTAACTTTGGCTTGGATTTTACCGGCGGTATAGTGGTTGAAGCCGGTTTTGAAAAGCAGGCTGATCTGAATAAAATCCGTGATGCTTTAGCTGGTAACGGCTTTCCAGACGCTATAGTGCAGTACTTTGGTACCACCACTGAGGTGATGATCCGTATTGCACCTCGTGCAGATATTGATCAGGCTGTGGTAGGTAATCAAATCATTGAAGTCATCCAGAAAGTGGAAGATGGCGAAGTGACCAAGCGCCGTGTTGAACAGGTGAGTGCTTCCGTAGGTGATGAGCTAAAAGATGACGGTATGCTGGCCTTACTGGCGTCCTTTATCGGTATCATGATGTATGTTGCTTTCCGCTTCGAATGGCGTTATTCAGTAGGCGCTGTAATGGCTTTGGTGCACGACGTAATTGTCACTATGGGCTTGTTTTCCATCACAGGTATGGAGTTTGACCTGACCGTACTGGCGGCATTACTGGCATTGGTTGGTTACTCCATCAACGACACCATAGTAGTCTTTGACCGTATCCGTGAAATGTTCCGTAAGTTACGGGATGCGACAGTGGAAGAAACGGTCAATGACGCTATTACCTCGACCTTGAGCCGTACTACTATCACCTCAGGTACTACCGCCTTATCACTGGTGGCCTTGTTTTATATGGGTGGACCTCTGTTACACGGTTTTGCCGCAGCGCTGTTATTTGGTATTGCTGTAGGTACTTATTCGTCTATTTTCGTTGCCAGTTCAATCGCAGTATTCCTGGGTGCAAGCCGTGAGGATTTATTGCCTGAAGTGATCGAAAAAGAGGGTGAAAATACGCCTTCTCTTTAATCCTGGTCCAATTAAAAAGGGAGTGCATTGCACTCCTTTTTTTTACCACTCAGGCTGAAGATTAATGACCTGCTGTTTTTGCCTGTGAGGCAAAATATGCCAGAGTAGCTTGAGTCATGCTTTGAGCCAGCTCATCCTCACCTAAAAAGACCTGCCCCAGTTGTTCCTGCTTCAGCAGTTCTACTTCGTCTTCATTATGAGTGCGCAATATCACCTGTATACCAGGATTAACCAGGCGGGCACTTTGTACTGTTTTACGCACATCTATAGTTTCAGGTGTGGCAATCACCAGCACTGCGGCATGCAGAATATGCGCCTGGATCAATACATCGACTTCGGTGGCATCACCAAACACAGCCGGAATACCTTGATCCCTTAACTTTTCCACTCTGTCATGGTTTTTGTCTGCGACCACAAAAGGAATATTCTGTGCCGACAGGCCTGCCGCTATCCTGCGACCCACACGGCCATAACCGACCAGGACCACCTGATTTTCCAGGTACTTTCGGTCTGTATCCATAGGCAGTTCACTGAATGGGTCTGCTCTGCTGTCCAGTTTACGTGCCAAAGCTGAACGTTTTAATACCCAGGTATTTAATGGCGACACCATGGCAAAGAGTAATGGATTCAGTGCGATAGACAACAAGGCTCCGGCCAGTATTAAACTCATGCCTTCCTGGGGCAATAAACCCAGTGTCATGCCAAGACCTGCCAGAATAAAAGAGAACTCTCCTATCTGCGCCAGACTGGCAGCCACTGTCAGCGCAGAATTTAGCGGGTAGCGGAACAGCAATACCAGTACAAAAGCGGCAAAAAACTTACCCAACACTATAATGGCCAGCACGGCCAGTACATGCAGAGGTTGCTCTACTAAAATCGCCGGTTCAAACAGCATGCCTACAGCGACAAAAAACAGTACGGAAAAAGCATCCCGCAGTGGCAAAGACTCTTCTGCTGCTCTGTGACTAAACTCGGATTCCCGCATCACCATGCCGGCAAAAAAAGCACCTAAAGCAAAAGACACATGAAAAAGTTCAGCTGCACCATAAGCAATACTGATAGCTCCGGCTATCACCGCCAGCGTAAAGAGTTCACGTGAACCTGTGCTGGCAACCTGCCACAATAACCAGGGAAAAACTTTACGTCCAACAACCAGCATCAGGACTACAAAAGCCGCTACCTGCAACAGAGTCTGGCTGATGGTCCACCATAAAGGACTTGTTTCTGTCGCTGCCGTTGCAGTACCGCCGAGCAAAGTAGCTAGCGGAGGTAATAACACCAGCACTAAAACTGTGGCTAAATCTTCCACCACCAGCCAGCCGACCGCTATCTGACCATTTCTGCTTTCCAGTACACCTTTGGCTTCCAGTGCTTTTAACAGCACTACAGTACTGGCACAGGATAAACACAAACCAAAGACCAGAGCTTCACCAAAGCTCCAGCCCCAGGATTGAGCCACAAAAAAGCCAAGCAGGGTGGCCAGAGCCATCTGTACTATGGCTCCCGGCACTGCGATGTTTTTTACCGACATCAGATCTTTGACAGAAAAATGCAAACCCACACCAAACATCAACAGCATTACTCCAATTTCAGACAGTTGGGAGGCAATATGCAGATCGGCCACATAACCCGGAGTCGCCGGGCCTATGATGATGCCAGCCAATAAATAGCCAACCAAAGCAGGCAGTTTCAGGCGTGCAGCTATCACACCTAAAATCAGTGCCAGACCAAAAGCGGCAGCAATAGTGGTAATTAACGAAACATTATGTTCCATGCGAAGCCCTCAAGTAATAAGCCTGTTGCAGGGACCTGAAACTCCAATCATTTGGGGTATAAAGCTGATAGTGTGTCCTTACACTAATTCACAGCGACTCAGGTGTGATAAGACTTGAGTTGGAAGAAATGCTTCTGTCACCACAGGGCGTGGTAAAGAGACAGAAATGACGTATAAATTTTATTCTGCCTGCCGAACTGTTAATGGTCAATAGTTATATGCATTCGTTTTTTTATTCCATAAAGAGATTAGTGGTTATGGGGCAGAGGGGAGCTGCATTGAAATTTTTTATCTGCATAGATTGTTTGGTTGATATTCGTACAAAAATATTTTAATTGATTGAAAAGAATCGAATATTTAATAGAGCCAATAGGCCCCTTGCATAAAGCACCAAAGACTCCGCATCTTTATCCGACTAAAAATGCCGAATACTTGCATAGCTGTGAAATCTGGCTGGGGCAGGTCTGTCCAGTTGTGGATCGAGTGCTTGGCGCTCTGAATTAAACTTGTTATAACAGAGCTGCAGCGCTTTGTTGTTGAAGTTTTCAGCAGTCCTTCGGACAGGGTTTACCCCATGCCTGACGGGACAGTGAAAGCATCGGAATGAGTTCTGCAGTAATGTGGCTTTATACTGGTACGATCTGAAAATTAATGGTTCTAAAGGGTTGGCTTGCTCTTTAGAATGAGCCACCTTTTGGGTTGCACCACAACTTACAACAAATAAAAGAAAATAGCCCACAGGGCATCCTACTTACCTACTCATGGAACCTCTACCTATGTCAGATTTTCGAGAACAGGCGCTGAAGTATCACGCCGAGCCTAAACCGGGCAAAATCAGTATTGAAATCAGTAAACCCGCTGAAACAGTCAAAGATCTTGCTTTGGCCTACAGCCCTGGTGTGGCTGAGCCAGTGCGTGAAATTGCCAATAATGTTGACGATGTCTACAAATACACAGGCAAAGGCAATCTGGTTGCGGTGATCAGCAACGGCACTGCTATTTTAGGTTTAGGCAACTTAGGCCCTATGGCCTCTAAGCCTGTGATGGAAGGCAAAGCTTTACTGTTTAAACGTTTTGCTGGCCTGGATTCTATTGATATTGAAGTCACGCACCGCACTACTGAAGAATTTATCAACACAGTGGCTAATATCGCCGATACCTTTGGTGGTATTAACCTGGAAGATATTAAATCACCTGAATGTTTTGAAATTGAAAAAGAGCTGATCAAACGCTGCAACATTCCGGTGTTTCATGATGATCAGCACGGTACCGCTATTGTCACAGCTGCAGGCTTACTCAATGCACTGGAAATTCAGGGCAAAGACATCAGTAAAGTGGTGATTGTTTGCTTAGGGGCTGGTGCTGCCGCTATTGCCTGTATGGAACTCTTGATCAAATGTGGTGCTAAGCGCGAACATATTTATATGCTCGACACCAAAGGTGTGATCCACAGCCGTCGTAACGATTTGAATCAATACAAAGAGCAGTTTGCCAACAATACCGACAAACGCACGCTGGAAGATGCAATGGAAGGCGCTGATGTGTTTGTCGGAGTCTCAGGCCCTGATGCCTTGCCAGCCGAAGCTTTAAAACTGATGGCAGATAAGCCGGTGATTTTTGCCTGCTCGAACCCGGATCCGGAAATTAAACCTGAACTGGCTCATGCAGAGCGTAGCGATCTAATTATGGCGACAGGCCGTTCGGATTACCCGAATCAGGTCAACAACGTCTTGTGTTTCCCCTTTATTTTCCGTGGTGCTTTGGACGTGCGTGCCAAGGTCATTAACGATGAAATGAAGCTGGCCGCAGTGCATGCGATTCGTTCTATCGCCAAAGAGCCTGTGCCGCAGGCCGTGTTAACAGCTGCCCAGGTGGATAAACTGGAGTTTGGTGCGGACTATATTATTCCAAAACCAATGGACCCACGTTTATTATCCCGCGTCGCCCGTGCTGTGGCTGAAGCTGCTGTAGCATCAGGAGTGGCGCGTTTGCCATTGCCTGAAAATTATATGGGGTCAGAACTTTAGTTCTGATCCCAATGTACGGCGTTCGCTCCGGATTGAACAAGCTGATTTGAAAACAGCAGGGGGTCAGGCCTGACCCCCTTAGTATTACTCTTCGTCTGATTCCGCTTCCTGGATCACAGGAATCGGCTTACCCATACTGGTTAAAATATTACGCACTTCCACTGGAATTTGATGTGGATTGTCTTTGCGTAAATCTTCATCTGCCGGCAAAGGCTGACCGGTGAAGGCATGCAAAAAAGCTTCACATAATAATTCGCTGTTGGTGGCATGACGCAGGTTGTTCACCTGGCGGCGGGTTCTTTCATCTGTTAACACTTTCAATACGTTCAACGGGATAGAGACTGTAATCTTTTTCACCTGTTCGGACTTCTTTCCGTGTTCCGCATAAGGGTGAACATACTCACCATTCCACTTTGCCATAGGGATACCTTGATTGAATTTAGTTATATGGTCTGCTGACCTTTGCTACGTTGCGCACGTAATTGGACGAAATTTTACTTCTTTATACTCCCGAGTACAAACTCTGCGCAAGATTTAATAGTACAGACGTCTAAATGTTTTGACTTCTTATTTTTGCCGGGTATACTTTTAGACGTCTAAACATCTAAATTTGGGGTTTTTTATGAGCAAACCACACTCAGCTACAGTAGCGGCCCGCGCCGGAATAGCGCAGGACTCCGCCTATGGTGCTGTGACGCCGCCTTTGTATTTAACCTCAACTTATGAACTCAAAGCTTTTAAACAACCGGGTAAATACGATTATTCACGCTCGAATAACCCAACACGGGATTTGTTAGGTGATGCATTAGCAGAGCTGGAAGGTGGTGCTAAGGGATTAATCACCGGCACTGGCATGTCCGCTTGCCTGTTGGCGCTGCAATTGATTGGCCCGGAAGATACCTTAGTCATTCCCCATGATTGTTATGGTGGCAGTTATCGTTTATTCCTGAATTTAGCCACTCGTAAAAAAGCCTTTCAACTGGTGGTCGTCAATTTCCAGCAAGCCGACTGGGCAGAACAAGTGAAAGCAGCGCAACCAAAAATGATTTGGGTTGAAACCCCAAGTAATCCGCTGCTGCAAATCACCGATGTCAAAGCCACAGCAGAGCTGGCAAAAACACTGAATGCGATTCTGGTGGTGGATAACACCTTTTTAT
>CAMLSF010000135.1 GCA_946482615.1 uncultured Chromatiaceae bacterium
AATTTGTTTCAGCAAGTATCTGATAAGTTAGAAAATAACTGAGACTCCGTTTCCGGGCTATGCCATTCTTGGTTTGCCCGGAATTTTCCTGCTGTGCACCTTGAAAAAATCTTTAGGGCCATAGTCATTTCCCACAGATCTTTGCTACATTGAAGCATGACTTCTGTTTAGCTGTTCAGGGACTTATGTATTTTTACACTGCGCGCCAACCTATTCTGGATAAAGACAAAAACCTGTTTGCCTATGAGCTTTTGTTCAGGGATGGTGTAGAAAACGTATTTCCTGAAGTCGACAGTAACGAAGCCACGTCCAGAATGATCGAAGGCAGTCAGCTCAATTTAGGATTGGACGAGTTTTTGGGGGACAAGCCAGGCTTTATTAACTTTACGCTTGACTCCTTATTAAAAAAGTATCCTTCAATGTTGCCCTGTGAGCAGGTTGTGATCGAGATTCTCGAGACAGTACAACCCGGAAAACGTTTGTTGGCAGAATGTGAATCGCTGAAAGCTCAGGGTTATATTCTGGCGCTGGATGATTATATTCATCAGCCGGTCTGGCGTCATTTTTACCCTCTGATCGACATTATTAAAATTGATTTCCGCGCGACCAGTCTTGATACCATAATGCAAATCAAAGCGGCTATTAAGGATTTTCCCCATATCAAGCTGCTGGCGGAAAAAGTTGAAAGCAACGAGGAGTTTTTGCAGGCACTGGATTTAGGTTTTGATTACTTTCAGGGCTATTTTTTCTCCCGTCCTGAAATGATGCAAAGCCGGGCTTTATCACCAGCTCAAATGACATTGGCCGAGTTGTTGTACGAAACAGCAAAAACAGAGATGGATTTAAATACCATCACCTCTGTATTTGAACGCGATGTACACCTCTCTTACAAACTACTGCGTTACACCAACTCTGCTGTGTTTAAACGGCGCACCGACATAGCAACTATTAAACAAGCCATAGTGGTACTGGGTCAGGCTGAGCTGAAACGCTTTTTGTCTGTACTTTTTACAGCTCAGATCAGCAGTGATAAACCTGCAGAGCTGATGCGACTGGCCATGACCAGAGCTCGTTTTGCCGAAGATATTGCCAGACTTGCCGGCTTTCCTGAGGTATCCAAAGCCTTTTTGACCGGTATGATGTCGTTGATGGATGCGATTTTAGATGAACCTATGAGTTCGGTAATGAGTAAATTGCCTTTATCCAAAGATATTAAAGATGCACTGATCGATGGCATAGGGCCTATAGCGCAATTTCTGCAGCTGATTAAGTTTTATGAGCAGGCTGCCTGGGATGATGCCAATGCACTGATCCAGTCCCTCAAACTCGACAGTAAGTCTGTACCAGACGCTTATCATACGGCAGTGCAGTGGGCAAACGAACAAATGAAAGCGCTCGGCGACAACTGACGAGCGCTTATCTTTTGCTTAAAAACTAACGTGTTCAGCTACTTTAGCCGCTAATTTATCGCCAATACCTTTGACTTCTGTCAGCTGCTTTTGATCTTTGATCGGGCCATTGGCACTGATATAGTCTTTGATGGCCTGAGCTTTTTTTTCACCTATCCCAGGCACTGCAACCAGTTGCTCTATCGATGCCTGATTAATATTCAGCTTGGCTTTATCAGCCACTTTAGCTGCGGCAGGGACAGACAATGGGGCTTTCGCCAGTTCTTGAGCCAGGGTCAGATTCACTGCACAGGCCAGACTGGCCACGACTGCTGCAACGAGTGCGATCTTCATAGTGTTCTCTCCTTTTAACAGTTTTTTGCCTTCTCACTGTGTTACTGAAGGTTGTTGTCAGTCACTACAATCCGGTAAACGAAGGCAAAGAAACCACTTTGAGTTGCAACCTCGTCACTAAAGATAGTCAAAATACAACTTAATGCATCATTATTTTTACATATTTTAAACAAATAATTCCAATGTAGTGGGGTTACGGCACAACAGCAGAGGATTGAAGTATCTGCACCATAACAAGCAACAAAACTGCTGCAGTGAAAACCGTGGTATTCAGCAAGAATTCAGTCCTTAGTCCTTATACTTTCAACGATTTGTCTGATGTTAAGGATTGCCGCAGCAGGCAGAGTGTTTTAGCATAACCCCACTTTGTCTTTGCCCATACCAAAAGGAAGTCCCATGCGTTTATTAGTTGTTGAAGACGAGAGCTTATTGGCGGAACAAATCCGTGAACATTTGGTGCAGCAGCAATTTAGTGTGGACCTGGCTCATGATGGAGCCGACGGCTGGTTTAAGCTAAGCGAGTACCCTTACGATTTGGCCATTATTGATATAGGTCTGCCAAAAATGGATGGTCTGAGCCTGATTCGTAAAGCTCGTCAACATGATATTAAAACTCCGATCATAGTGTTAACGGCCCGTGGCAACTGGCAGGATAAAGTTGAAGGTTTAGATGCTGGTGCAGATGACTACCTGACTAAACCATTTCACACAGAAGAGCTGTTGGCCCGCATAAATGCCTTAATCCGCCGCGCTGCAGGTCAGCCAGATCCTATGCTGCATTCTGGACCTGTCAGGCTCAACAGCAGAACTCAGCAGGTATGGTTAGGTGAAGATGAAGTCAGTCTGACGGCTTATGAATACAAGGTACTGGAGTACTTTATGCATAATCCAAATAAAGTCATTTCTAAAACTGAACTGACCGAGCATATTTATGATCAGGATTTTGATCTGGACAGCAATGTGATTGAGGTTTTTGTGTTGCGTCTGCGGAAAAAACTCGATCCGGATGGAGAATTAAAACCTATAGAAACTCTGCGTGGCCGCGGTTACCGTTTCACTATGGTTGTCAGCTAAATGCAGTTATCGCTCAAGGTCCGTCAAGGTATTATCAGCCTGTTTTTATTGTTCTTTTTGCTACCCAGTTCATTTTTTGCGATAGAACAGGCTTTTTATACCCAACTGCTGACCAGCACTGAGCAAAAACTTGAAGTACATATGTACTCCATTTTAGCTGAGGTCCAACCTACTGATGATAAAGTGGAGCTAAGTAATAATCTGCTGCCTCCGGATTTTTACCGCCCGGATTCAGGGCTAGCCGCTTTTATTACCAGCGAAAACGAGTTGTTATGGCAATCTGACTCATCGATTAACCAACAATTTGATCCCCCCACTCACCAGATTTTGCCTGCCTCTCATGAATTCGTGTTGATGGAACAGTATCAGCAAAAATATTGGGTATTGTCCTTTTCGGTACTGTTTGACTTAGGTGACAATACCCTGCCCTTGACCATTCATGTGGTACAGAATGATCAGTTGTTGCAGGAGCCACTAAAAGCCTTCCGTAAAACCTTAAGTCAGTGGTTTATCGGTATAGCACTGGTTCTGATAGGCTTAACTTTATTGGCTTATTACTGGATCACTAAACCACTCACCTCTTTGGATAAAGAAATCCATAAACTCGAAAGTGGCCAGCAAGAGCAGCTGCTGCACGATTACCCTGCAGAATTAAATAAAATTAAAGAAGATTTAAACCTGCTGCTGGCGAATCAAAACCGACAAAAGCAGCGTTACCGGCATCATTTAAGTGATTTAGCTCATGCCTTAAAAACACCTATAGCTGTGCTGAGAACGTCCAAACTGTCAGAACAACCTGAACTGCGGGAGCAACTGGATAGAATCACCGGCATGATAGAACACCAGTTAAAACGTGCTGCGAGCTCAGGCCAGGATTTGTGGCATAAACAAATTAAAGTCAAACCTCTTATCGACAAACTGGAACAGGCTCTAAGCAAAATTTATCGGGATAAAGGCTGCCAGATTGAAATCCATTGCACAGATCAGGTGGTATTTCGGGGTGATGAAACTGATTTAATGGAGATCCTGGGTAACCTGCTCGACAACGCCTGCAAAGCCTGTAATCACAGAGTCAAAATTAATGCTTTTGGTAAACCTTTACAGCTGGATATTGAAGACGATGGTCCTGGCATACCTGCAGATAAAAGAGAAGAGTTGTTTCAGCGAGGCACCCGGCTGGATACATACAAAGAAGGACATGGTGTAGGTCTTTCTATAGTCTCTGAGCTGGTCAAATCCTACTCAGGTGAACTGCAGGTTTCTCAAAGCCCATTAGGGGGCGCCCGTTTTGTTATCCGCTTTCCGGAGTCAGGAATAAAATGATAAAACCTTTGTTGCTTTTAACCTTCATCAGCATATTTCCACTGAGCGCCCAACAAAGCTGTGATCCACAAAAGCAGAACAAAGTCGACTATATGCAATGTCTGGATCAACAGCTGGAGCAAACCAGACGTGAACTCACAACCTGGGAAAACAACCATCTGTTTAAGCTGGAACAGCAGGCCAGCAGTACTGGTCGTAAGGATGGTCTGAAATTATTTAATAAGGCCCGTCAAAGCTTTGAGCTGTACACTGAACAGGACTGTCGCTGGCAATTTATCGGTCAGCTACCAGATAATAAAGCCGCCAGTGCCTCCTACAAACAATGCCAGTTGTATCACCTCAAACAACGCATCGAATTATTAAAGCAGATCCATACGGAACCTGACTAAACCACAATATGCCACACAACCGTATTAAAGCACTTATACTTGGCTATATTCGGTAGCTTATCCTTGTGGGGACATTGGATGAAGATTTTAATCACAGGTGCGACCGGGCTGATTGGTCGTGCGCTCGTGGCACAGTGGCAAGGCCAGCATCAGTTGTATATCCTCAGTCGCTCCGTTGCCAAAGCCAGAGAAATTCTGGCCATTGACGCCAGCTATGACCAGTCTCTTGATGACATCGATTTAAATCAGATTGATGCAGTGATCAATCTGGCAGGTGAACCTATAGCAGACAAGCGCTGGACCGAATTGCAGAAACAGAAAATTTGTCAAAGTCGCTGGCAGCTCACTGAAACTCTGGCAGAAAAAATTCAACAATGCGCAACCCCACCCAAAGTTCTGATCAGCGGTTCAGCCATAGGCTTTTACGGCCGTCAGGGCAATACAGTGGTCACAGAAGAGCACAGTTCTTTTTACCCTGAGTTCAGCCATGATATTTGTGCCCGATGGGAAAATCTGGCGCAGCGTGCAGCAGGAGCCAAAACCAGGGTTTGCTTACTGCGTACAGGCATAGTGCTCAGTGGTAAAGGTGGAGCTCTTGCCAAGATGCTGCCGTTGTTTAAATTGGGTTTAGGCGGGCCCATTGGCGACGGCCAGCAGTTTATGTCCTGGATCCATCTGGATGATATGGTGCGTCTGATTGATTTTTTACTACAACATGATGATTTAAGCGGACCTTTTAACGCTACAGCCCCCCGACCTGTCAGCAATAAACAATTTAGTCAGCTGTTAGCTGAACGTTTTGGTAAAAAGGCACCTTTTACGGTGCCAGCTTTTGTACTGCGGTTGGCTTTTGGCGAAATGGCCGATATCCTGCTCTATGGTCAAAATGTCCAGCCGAAACGTTTAGTGGACAGAGGTTTTCAGTTCCATTACCCACAACTCAAAGAGGCTTTTAACGCCCTTCAGTTCTGAAGGGCGCGCCGTAATAAGGTACCGCCAGACATCTTCAGCAACGCTCTGACCTGCCATGCACCTAATGCGGTAACCAGTACAACACCCAATACAGGCCCTAACCACCATAAACTCCAGTGAGGGCTGTAAGGTAAATCAAAAAACTGCTGTTGCACTACAGCCAGTAAAACTTCAGCCAGCACCGTCGCAAAAAGACCGGCTAACCCACCCAAGGCGGCAAACTCATACAGCAGGGCCGCTTTTAAGAAAGACGACTTAGCCCCTAAGGTGCGAAGGATGGCCAGCTCTTGTTCCCTTTGTTCCAGCGTAGCCTGCACTTGTGCGACCAACACCAGTACAGCAGAGGCAAACACTAAAATCAGGATAAAAGTTAAAGCCACAGAGACCTGACTGATAATATCGTTTACCTGCTTTAAGATGGTATCGACGGAAATCAGACTGACAGTCGGGAATTGCCTTACTATCTGGTTTAACAGCTCTTGCTCCGACATATCAAGATAAAAAGCAGTGATATAAGTCGCCGGAAAACCCTGCATCAGATCCGGCGACAGCACCATATAGAAGTTTGGCTGTAAACTGTTCCAGTCAACTTTACGGATACTGCTGATTTTGGCCTCAAATAACTGACCACCAACAGAAAACTGCAATTTGTCGCCAAGCTTTAACTGCAAACGCTCAGCCAATTGCGACTCAACCGAAACTTCAGCTCTGGATTCAGCGCTAAACCACTGTCCGCTTTCGAGTTTATTGTTGTCCGGCATCTGATTTAACCAAGTTAAATTCAGTTCCCGGCCAACCCCCTGCCGCTGTTCAGGTTTCTCTTTCGTCGCTTCATCGGCGAAACTCTCACCATTTACCGCCAGAACACGGCCATTCACCATAGGGTAGAAATCGGTCAATGTTAATTGATGCTCAGCCGCCAGTTGTTGCAGTGACGTTTTATCCTGCTCTGTTAAATTCACCAAAAACTGATTAGGCGCACCTTCAGGCACTTGCTGTTGCCATTGATCCAGCAACTCTGAACGCAAAAAGTACAATAACAAGGTTAAAAACAACGCCAGACTAAAAGTGATCAACTGGAAAGCATTGGGCCATAACCTGCGGCGTAAATTCGCTAATGCCAGCCGTAACGCACTGCTTTGGCCGGCCGCCATAGGTTTGGCCACCCGGACCAGCACAGCTGCAAAGCCCATCAGTAAAGCAGCAAATACCAGGCAAAGTACAAACAACCAGCTACTGATCCAAAGATCGCCGCTAAAGAGCCACATCAATAACCAAATAGCCACTGAACCGCTAACTAAATGCACCGGATCAAATTTTATCTGATCCGGTTTTTCACGCAGTACATTCAGCGCAGGTACGGCAGCCAAACGCCATAAAGGCCGGGCGGAAAATAACACAGCACAAATAGCAGCAGTCAGCACACCTAAACCTAAAGGACGGAAACTAAATTCAGCCAGATACTCAGGCATCCAGAATGCAACACCCCACTGGCTGAGTTGCACCAGAAGCTGCCCAGCCACTAAACCAAAACCTACGCTGAAGATCACTACAAAAAGCAAATGGCTGCCATAAATTTGCCTGCTTAGGCTGGTGGTTGCACCCAACGCCTTCATCACCGCAACAGAGCGGGCATGACGCTGACTATAACGATTCGCAGCCACAGCAGCGGCACAAGCGGCCAGTACTATACCCAACAGGCCTGATAACAATAAAAAGCGCTCCGATCTGTCCAGAGCTCCCCCTATAGCCGACTCTCTGTCCATTTTTTGCCATCTGTCCTGTGGACCCAGCAGTTCTTTGCTTTGTGTCTCCAGTAATTCAAGGTCTTGCCGGGCGCCTGCAAACATTAAGCGATAGCTGATCCGGCTGCCCGGCTGAATAATTCCGGTCGCAGCCACATCGTCCAGGTGCATGAGCACCCGAGGCGAACTGCCAAATACAGACAATGGCGCATCAGGTTCTGCAACAATAACACCAGCTGCGGTAAATACTTTCTCACCCAGCTCCAGGCTGTCACCGACTTGGATATTCAACAAACTATAAAGACGACTTTCCAAATACAGCTGATTCGGCTGCAAGGATACAAGCGCAGTAGCATCGGTCAGGGAAGAGCTCAACTTTAACTCGCCCCTCAAAGGATAAGCGGCTGATACGGCTTTAACAGACACCAGCTGCATCAAATCTTTGGCAAATACCATAGAGTTAAATTGCACCTGGCGGGAAGACTGTAGTTTAAGCCCATCAGCCTGCTGTTGCACCTGCTCATTAAAGCCCACACTGGAGCGCAAAATTTGATCGGCAGCGACAAAATTGGCGCTGCGCTGATACAAAGCTGAACGCACAGACTCAGTGATGCCGGATAAGCTCACCACAGTCAGCACTGCCAAAAAGAGTGAAAAGGCAATGACCCATAACTCCCCCCGGCTTAATTCGCGCCAGAACAGCCGCCAGGCGATTTTACCCCACATGACGTTTACCCTCTGTAACCTGGGTTAAATCAGCCGTTAAGTGGCCCGCATGCATTTGAAATCTGAACTGGCAACGTTGTGCCAAATCATGATTATGAGTCACCAGTACTAAGGTCGTGCCTTGCTGCTCGTTTAGTTCAAACAGCAAATCCTCGATTTTTTCGCCTGTGGCACTGTCCAGGTTAGCGGAAGGCTCATCAGCAAACAGTACAGCGGGTTGAGTAATAAAAGCCCTGGCTATGGCCACCCTTTGTTGCTCACCACCGCTCATCTGGTTAGGGAAGAAGTCGGCTCTGTGGCTTAATCCAACCTGAGCCAGTAGTTCCAGACCTCGGGCGCGGGCATCCGGCATACCAGCCAATTCCGCGGGTAAAGTGACATTTTCCAACGCCGTCAGACTAGGTAATAATAAAAAAGACTGAAAGACAAAACCTACTGAGCTGGCTCTTAATTGTGCCCTCTCGTCTTCAGTCAGTTGATGCAGCGGCTGTCCCGCCAGATAAACTTCACCAGAGCTTGCCTGATCCAAGCCAGCCAGTATGCCTAATAAAGTAGACTTGCCCGAACCAGAGGCACCCACTATGGCAACTGTCGCGCCCTGATTGATCGTCAGATCGATATCTTGCAGTATGGTAAGCTCAGACTCAGTAAGCTGAACTGTTTTAACAACATTTTTTGCAACAATATGAGGATTAGGTGTTTTCATGATTCGATTAGTCTACCTTATGCTTTTGGTCCTGTGTTTCATTGCAGCTGCAGTGCAGGCCAAAACGCTGTTAATTCTGGGCGATAGTCTGAGCGCCGGTTATGGGTTAAGCCAACAACAAAGTTGGGTTCAACTGCTTCAACAAAAACTCGACCAACAGGACAGTGGCTGGACACTGGTCAATGCCAGCATCAGCGGCGAAACCTCAGGTGGAGGTCTGGCCCGTTTACCTGCCCTGCTCGAACAACACAAACCTGATTATGTGCTGATTGAACTGGGCGCCAATGACGGCCTGCGTGGTTTTCCTGTGCCCCAGCTTGAAAGCAATCTTAATGCGATGGTGACACAAATAAAACAGCAACAAAGTAAGGCTGTTTTAATGCAAATACGTATTCCACCGAACTATGGCCCACGTTACACCAAATTATTCACAGATTTGTACTCTAAAATTGCAAAGGAGCAGCAGATCCCACTCTGGCCCTTCTTTATGGAGACCATAGCGTTAAAACAACAATGGATGCAAGCAGATGGATTACATCCGAACCTGGAAGCACAACCTGTTATCGCAGATTTAATGCTACCTTTGGTATCGAGTCTAGAATAAAGATGTAACCAAGTTTGAGGAATGTCAGGAAGCGGCTTTCAAGCCGCTTTTTTTATTGAATTCAATTGTAAAGATAAAACAGCGAGAATGATGGTAACCTAAAAAACCAGCATAAGGTTCGTTTGAGTGAAGTGTTGAATTCAGGTGATGATTTAATGAAGTCTAAAAGTTTGGTGGAGCTAAGCGGGATCGAACCGCTGACCTCTTGCATGCCATGCAAGCGCTCTCCCAGCTGAGCTATAGCCCCACTTGCAGATGTCATACTGAAGTGGCGTCCCTTAGGGGATTCGAACCCCTGTTACCGCCGTGAAAGGGCGGTGTCCTAGGCCTCTAGACGAAAGGGACACTGGAA
>CAMLSF010000136.1 GCA_946482615.1 uncultured Chromatiaceae bacterium
GTTCGCGACAGCTGGAACTGGCAAAAAAATAACCCGAATGGTTATAACTGAGCTTTAGAGATCATCAGCTTACATGATAAGTAGCTACTATGTGATCTGAAGTCATGTTAATGCTGCGCGACTGTATCCAGCAGATATTTTCCATAGGCATTTTGTTGGAACAGTTGCGCTCTGGCGATAATTTGATCTTTGCTGAGCCAGCCTTTTCTATAAGCGATTTCCTCAAGGCAGGCAATTTTTAAACCCTGACGTTTTTCTATAGTCTCGACAAATTGCCCGGCGTCTAATAAAGAGTCATAAGTTCCTGTGTCTAACCAGGCAAAACCACGGCCAAGCAAACTGACATTGAGCGTGTTGCTGCTGATATAACTTCGGATCACATCAGTTATTTCGAATTCGCCCCTTTGGGAGCGGGAAAGCGTCTTAGCAACGTCAACTGCTGTGCTGTCAAAAAAATACAGACCTGTGACTACATAGTTTGATTTTGGTTGTTGTGGTTTTTCTTCGATACTCAGTACTTTCATCTCGGCGTCCAGTTCCACTACGCCAAAACGTTGTGGATTTGTAACATGGTATGCAAACACTGTGCAGCCCTGTTTGACTTGTGTTGCCTGACTCAGACGTTCAACAAAGTGTTGACCATAAAAAATGTTATCACCCAGCACCAGACAACAGGGAGAACCTGCAAGAAATGGCTCAGCCAGGACAAGTGCCTGAGCTATACCTTCGGGTTTTTCCTGAACTACATAAGTAAACTCAACACCAAAATCTTCACCTGTACCGAGCAGATTTTTAAAGTCAGAAAGGCTTTCAGCTGTGGTTACTATCAGTATTTCACGGATCCCGGCCAGCATCAGCACTGATATTGGATAAAAAATCATTGGCTTATCGTAAATGGGCAACAGTTGTTTAGACAGAGTTAATGTCAATGGATACAACCGCGTTCCGGAGCCGCCAGCCAATACAATACCTTTATAAGTAGTCATGATTTGTTCTCGTTTAGGCCCTGGCGTTTGATCTGATAATGACCGGACAAAATGTTTTGCCACCACTGTGGATTCGTCAGATACCAGTTTAATGTCTGCTCCAGACCAGTTTCAAAGTTATGCACTGGCTGCCAATGCAACTGCTGTGAGATTTTTGTAGTGTCTACTGCATACCTTCTGTCATGGCCTGGCCTGTCTGCAACAAAACTGATTTGTTGGTGATAGGAATGTCCATTTGATAAAGGGCGTAGTTTATCCAACAGGGTACAGATAGTTTTTACTACGCTCAGGTTAGTTTTTTCTGCGTTCCCTCCAATAAGGTAAGTATCACCAGTTTGACCTTGTCGTAGTGCTGTCCATAAGGCGCTGACATGATCCTCAACATGTAACCAATCGCGGATCTGTTGACCATCCCCATAAATGGGGAGTTGTTTCCCCTGGAGGGCAGATAAAAGCATGTGTGGTATTAGTTTTTCCGGGAACTGATAAGGCCCATAGTTGTTCGAGCAGTTGCAGATTAATACTGGCAGACCATAGGTCCGATACCAACTGCGAACCAAATGATCGGATGCAGCTTTTGATGCTGCATAAGGAGAACTTGGTGCATAAGGAGTATTTTCATTGAACTTGGTTGTGGTGCTATCCAGATCCCCAAAAACTTCATCCGTGGAAACATGCAGAAAACGAAAGGATTCCTGTGCTTGCTGGCTTAAGTTCTGCCAGTAACGCAGGCTGGTTTGCAGCAGTTGAAAAGTGCCTTGTATATTGCTGTCAATAAAAGTGCTGGCATTGTCTATAGAGCGATCGACATGAGATTCCGCAGCGAGGTGCATAACAGCTTCAGGTTGAAATAGTTCAAATATTTCATTCAGGCGGCAGCGATCTGCTACGTCGGCATGAAAGAAACGATAGTTGTTCGATTGCTGAATATCGAGTAATGATTCCAGGTTACCGGCATAGGTAAGTTTATCCAGATTGGCCACTTGAATACCGGGCTGACGCAGTAAAAATCGGATTAAATTGGAGCCAATAAAACCCGCGCCACCAGTGACCAGAATTCTCATTTGTTACCTGTATGCGTTAAATATACGGAAGGTATCATTATATAGTGAGGGTAGTTTAGAAAAGAACCCTATCACAACATCTGCTGAATTTGTTCTTTGATAAAGTTGTATCTTTTACGTTGATCTTTGGGCAGTTCAGCTTCGTCTATCACGTTCATGCATTTGTGGGCGAGGTAGATCAGATCTTCGTTTAAACGGCCGCGCTGGCTGATGGCTTGCAGCAGGTTCATCGCTATGCTGGCATTGGCTGGCATAGTTTTTTGTGCTTCGACAAAGTAGTTGATAGCTTCTGAATACTGACCCAGGCCGTAGGCCTCCATACCTGCATTGTGGCTGGCCATCATGGCTGATCTTTTATGGCTGTATTTATCCTGCTCGGATAAAAACATCATATTCAGTGCTTTGTTGTATAAGTCGGCACTTTGCGACAGGGTATTTAAACTGCCCATGTAGTGGTCGCTCATCGCCAGATTACCGGTTTCAAAATAAGCTCTGGCTCTGTCGAGTAAAGCGGAAGGCGACAAGGTTTTACCTAAACTCTGTTCTTCACTTTGCTGCAGCAGATTTTTTGCTTTGTCCGTTTTGCCCTCCAGCACTGCCACTCTGGCTTCGATGACTAATTTGTCGTGCTCGTAGCTGGATGGATGAAAGCGTTTTTTTACGTCTTTTAAAAAGTAATCCACTTTGCCAAGTACAGCGCGTTTGTCGCGTACAGAAAGGCCTTGTGCATTTTGGATCATAGCGCGGGCATAGTTCAGCATATTGTCCGCTGTGTCGTAGATGGAGTACTTTGCGGCTTCCAGCAGTTTACCGTGCACGCGCACGGCCAGATCAGGTTGGTTGTTGATCACAGCTAAATTGGCTAACACATGCTGGCGCAGATAGTTTTTCGGAGAGGCTTCGGCTACAACCCGCACTGTGTTAAAGGCTTCTTCGGTTTTGTTTTGGCTTAAATACAGTCGTGTCAGCCAGTCGAGCGCTTCAATTTTTGTTTCTGGCTGATTCACCAGTTCAATCAACATGCCTTCAGCTTCGGTATCCTGCTCCTGATAGCCTTTGGCTACGGCTATGCCTAACTTGGCCCAGGGTAACTCGCGAAAAGCTAAAACCCCGCTGTATAAAGCTTCTGCGTCTTTGTAGCGGCCTACTTTAACCAATAGCTCGCCTTTGAGGCGCAGGCTATAGGTTTGCAGCACAGGGAATTGCTCTAAAGCGACATCGCAGGCCTGAATAGCGTCCGGATAGTTTTCTTCGGCAATCATCTGGTAAGCGTATTTTAACGCCTGTTTTACCTGAAAAGCCCGGTCTATACGGCGTTCCAGTTCGGCATAACTAAAAGGTTTGAGCAGGTAGTCATCGGGCAGGAATTCAATCATGCCATACACAGACTGGCGGTGACGTTCACCGCTGACTACGATAAAACAACAGCTGTGTTTCAGGCAGTGTTCGGCTTTTAAGGCTTCAAACAGTTGATAACCATCACGGCCAATACCTAAGTTGTAGTCGCATAAAATAAAGTCAAAATCGGTTTTCCGGCAGGCGGACATGGCCGTTTCAGCGTTGCGCGCCACTATGACATGGTCGAAACCAATGAGCGCCAACATGCTTTTCATGTACGCTATCACTTGTTCATAATCTTCAATGACCAGAACTTTTTTTGACCGGTAAAATGCTCGCTTGGATACCACTGAAATCAACTCTCACGCCAACAGAGGCTAGCCTACCACATCAGTCCGTACTACCGGGACTATGAATATGTAACTTTATTTTGCGATGGCTAAAGCAGTGGCTTCACTGCAGAGCTTTTACCACAAATTCAGTTGTTGCAATTCAGAAGGGCAGGCCCCGGCGCGGATCCATTGAGCTAAAGCCCGGGCCACATTGGTGTAGTGCACTTTATTACTCTGCGCAGGCGAGGTTAACCAGCGATGGATCACTTCGGTATTCAAAGTTTCGGTGCTTTCGCCCAGTTGCAATTGGGTCAGTGCCAGTGCGTTGGATTGCTGCTCCATCTGACCTTGTAAAGCTTTGACCAGGATCCGTTTTTGCAGCTGCAACGCCTCACTGACCAGCTCAAAACCAGCGTTGCTGATCACCGCATTGGATTGGTGTAAGTCGCGCTTAAACTCGTCCACACAAGGGCCTGAACACTGAATATGGCCTGACTGACTTTTATTCAGGCCTGGGCCATACAGATAAAACTGGTACTGAGTCAGAGGTGTTAACCACTGGATCACCTGATGTTGATCTTCAAAGGGTAAATACACCAGGACTTTGTGTGGATCGGCGGTATTGGCTGCTGGCTCTAAATCAACAATAGGGGGCAAAATTGGCTGATTAAAATGATGCCAATGCAGACCAATTTGTTGCTGGCCGGGGGCAAAGAATTGAAAGATGCTGCGGCTTAACAGGCTGGCATGGCTTTGTGGGATTTGGTGTAAAAAAGCGTATTGATGACCAAAAGCGACAGAGCGTTTTTGCTGAATCCGTGCCGCCCAGGCGGTAATAGGTTCAAAGTCGGTTAATACTAAATCATAAGCTGAGCAATCAAGATTGCGAATATCGCGCCATAACTCCAGAGGTTTGGCGCGTAGCGCCGTTTTCAGATAATTAATATGGCCTTGTTCTGTAACAAAAGTCAGGCCTGTTTTCACCTGATAATCACCAAACTGCTGCATATCAAAGAGTTGATCAGCAGGGCGGCCAGAAAATAAAAAGTCGACTGTTATACCTTCGGCCTGAAGGTACTTCCCCATAGCGCGGGCTCTGCTGATATGTCCATTGCCTGTTGCCTGCACACCATACAAAACCCGCATCGAATTCTCCTGTCAGTCCCTCCAGACCAGCGCTTTAAAGTGGGCGCGGCACATAGAGACATATTGATTATTGCCACCAATTTGCACCTGACTGCCAGTGGTGGCGGCGTTACCTTGTTCATCCAGTCGCACCACAAAGTTAGCTTTGCGGCCACAGTGACAAACTGTCTTTAATTCCACTAATTTATCTGCCCACGCCAGCAAGGCCTGACTGCCGGCAAAGGTTTCACCTAAAAAGTCGGTTCTAAGACCAAAGGCCAGCACAGGCACCTTTAAATCGTCCACCACATAGGTCAGCTGTTTGACCTGGGCTTTGGATAAAAACTGGGCTTCATCTATCAGCACACAGTCCAAAGCCCCTTGTTGTTTCAGCGTTTTACAGGCCTGAAGAAAATCAAAGCCTGCATCAAAAATCTGCGCGTCCATCGACAAACCAATACGTGAACTGATTTTACCTACACCAAATCTGTCATCGATAGCAGCGGTAAAAAGCGCCACTGTCATGCCTCTTTCCTGGTAGTTGTAGGCACTTTGCAGCAAAGAGGTGGATTTGCCTGCGTTCATCGCCGAATAGTAAAAATACAATTGCGCCATCTGCGTGGTCTCGTTTTAAAAAGTCCGGCGCAGTATATACCCTTCTTAGGTGAAGCTGCAGCATTGTTGGCTGCGCGCTCTCGCCCTAATCACATAGGTTTACTATCTTCATGGGGACTCACTTGCCGCCTCGCTGCAACTCCGATTATTTTGTGTGGCACCAAAAGCACTCTTCTGGCTTAGCCTAACGGCGGAAGATGACAGTAAGAAGACAAGTGATCAGGATTCGAAGGGGGGAGTTCAGACTCAGACCTTTTTTATTGCGACAGCCTCAGAACTTAGGTTACTCTCTGATATCTTTGCATTTTTTGATAATGGGGTCAGGGCAGGGCTTTGACCCCGGAAGGGGAAACAATGGATAAGTTGTTATTTGGATCTGTGCTGGTGCAGGTGGGGCTCACACTTTTTATCATGGTGCTGATGGGCAGGCGTCGTTTTAAGGCGGCAAAAAACCGCGAGCTGCCATTTAAAGCTTTTAAGCTGATGGATTTAACAGGCGCCAACGAGCAGGTGATCACTGCCAGCCGCAATTTTGATAACCAGTTCCAGTTACCCATGTTGTATTTATTCGCTGTAGTCTTTGCATTGCAGTTTGGCGTTGCTGATTTAAGTTTAGTCATTTTGGGCTGGTTATTTGCCATCAGCCGTTTGGTTCATGCTTATGTGCATGTCGGAGCTAACCATGTGCGTCTGCGTTTTGCTGTGTATGTATTTGGTGCCCTGATGTTATTGCTGTTCTGGCTGCGGTTAAGCATGGCGTATTTGTCCGCCTGATGACGGAGTTACTTTGGCCATACCTCAGTCTGGCGTTCAGCGCTTTTATCTCTGCCACTTTGTTGCCTTTTGGCTCAGAGCTGGTGCTGGCCGGCTTATTGAGCCACGGCTATCCGGTGCTGTTGTTATGGGGCATAGCCACTGTATTTAATACTTTAGGTTCGGTGCTGAACTGGTATCTGGGCCGGCAACTGCTTTTGTTTCAGCATAAAAGCTGGTTTATGTTTAAGCCAAACCAAATAGAACAAGCCAGCAGTCAGTTTCAGCGCTGGGGCTTACCTTCGTTATTGCTGGCCTGGTTGCCGGTGATTGGTGATCCGCTGACCTTAGTGGCCGGTGTGCTCAAAGTTCCTTTGTTTTGGTTTGTGGTGCTGGTAGGTTTAGGCAAAGGCTTGCGGTATGCTGTAGTCATAGGCCTGATGCCTGTGGTTTGAATTGAATTTTGGAGATCTGATGAAGGCGTTATCTCTTTGTGCGTGGATCCTGGCTTTAGCTTCTGGTGTTGCTTCGGCGCAGCAAAGCGCCAGCCCTACATCAACCCCGGCCCCTAATGCGGTCGTCAATTCTTCCTGGCAATTGTTGCCACAGGACAATTTGCTTTATCTGGACACAGATCAAGGCCGTATTGTGATTTTATTGGCACCTGCGTTTGCACCTGAACATGTAAAACGGGTGAAAGAACTGGTGAAAGCTGGTTTTTATGATGGGGTGACCTTTTATCGGGTGATTGAAGGTTTTGTTGCCCAGTTTGGCGTGCCTGAACACGAGTGGGGCAGCAGAGCTAAATTAACGCCGATGAAGGCCGAATTCAGCTGGCCAGTGCGAAGTAGCGACCCTTATCTTTTAGTGCAGCGGCCGGATTTATTAGCCGAAGAAACAGGTTTTAATCAGGGTTTTGCGGTGGCGCGTGAGCAAAATCAGGAATGGCTGGTGCATTGTCCTGGTGTGGTCAATATGGCCCGTGCCAATGAACCTGATACAGGGGTGGCGGACATCGCCATTATGATGGGGCAGGCTCCACGCCATCTGGATAAAAATATGTCCGCTTTTGGCAAAGTGATTTGGGGGCAATATGCCATCAATCGTATTCGTCGTGGTGACACTGCAGATGGTGGTGTGATAGGTTCAGCTGCGGCGCGCACTGTGATTAAGCAAGCCCGTTTAGGCACGGATTTAGCGCCGGACAGGCAGTTGCAACTGGAATGGCTGAGTACCAGCAGCTCTGAATTTTCGCAATCTCTGGCGGAACGACGCTCCCGTACTCATGTGTTTTATCAGCACAAAGGCAATGGCAATATGGATGTTTGTTATCCGCAGGTGCCGGTGCGTGAGGTAAAAGCTGTATAAAGCCTGTAAAACACAAAATTTACTGGTCGATGACGGCCTTTTCAGTCATTATGTGCGCCTTTTCTGTGGCGCTCCGAGGGGATAGCAATGAACTACGAATTAACAGCTGATGATTTAAACAGACTCAGTGTATTGGACGCTGAACAGCGTTACGACTACTTCATTCAGGCTGTGGCCGATCTGGAAAAGATCTGGATCCTGGTGGATGAAGAAGGTTTTGTGCTGGTTGATGCCGATGAAGAGCGTTGCATCCCGGTATGGCCCCATGCTGAATTAGCAGAACTTTGGATCAACGGTGACTGGGCTCAGTGCCAGGCTCAGGCTGTTGACATTGCCACCTGGTTAGACAAATGGACCAGTGGTTTAGATGGCGACGAGTTAGCTATAGCAGTGTTCCCGCACGCGCAGGAACCTGGTGTGGTGATTGGCCCTGAAGAGTTCGCTGAAACTCTGATTGAAGCCACACAAGACAACGAATAATAATGCCTGGGTCAGAGCTGTCAGCTCTGACCCCCATATCATCGGCTTTAGAGCGAATCTTAGATTTGTCTCCGCTATAAGTTCTGCTCCTTTTGTTGATTCAGCCCCGATATATCTTATTCAAAGTTACACTTCTATTTTCTCTTGAAGCTATTGATAACAATTCTTGATTAGATTATGATGCCCGCAGTTTAATTCGCAGGTGCATTTATGTACGTTTGTCTTTGTAAAGCAGTCACAGATAAAGCCATTCGCCAGCAGGTTGAAGCGGGCGCTTGTTCTATGCGTGAGCTGAAACAAAATTTGGGTGTCGGTACTCAATGTGGCAAATGTGTTTGTCAGGCCAGCGATATTCTTGACTCTGCTTTATCGAAACAGGCATCACAACAACGCATTCCGGTGTTGATGATCAACAACTCCCGTCCTGCAGCCTAAGCACTTTTCTTCATTTTTATTCATAAAATCAGCATTTAAAGTTAAATGGGCTGCATTTATTGCTGCGGCTAGGCATAATGTTGGCATCTTTTTCTGAGGTAAGCCTTATGACTAAAATTGCTAAGGTTGCGATAGTGGGCGGCACCCACGGCAACGAATTCTCCGGTATTTACGCCATCCGCCAATACCAGGCCAATCCATCCTTAATTCAGCGTCCAAGCTTTGAAACCAGCACTTTGTTTGCCAACCCTGAAGCTTTTAAAGCCAACAAGAGATATATCCATAGCGATTTAAACCGTCAGTTTAAAACTGTGGACCTGGCCAACCCGGATCTGACCAATTATGAGCAAAGCCGGGCTAAAGTGATCAATGACATTTTAGGCCCTAAAGGCAATGCCAAAACCGATCTGGTGATTGATTTACACAACACCACCAGCAATATGGGCGCTTGTTTGATCATGACGCAAGCTGGTCCCTTTTATAATCAGCTGGCGGCTTATGTGAAGATGAAAATGCCGGAGGCCATTATCTCCCGCGATGAGGACCATTTAGCAGCGGAAGACCATGCGTTGATGTGTACGCTCGGCCGTTATGGGGTGATAGTGGAAGTAGGGCCACAATCTCAGTCTGTGCTGCGTCAGGACGTGCTGGAGCAAATGCATGAGATGACGGCCCATATTCTGGACTTTGTGGAGCTGTACAACACCCAGAGCCTGCCCGCGCTGCCAAAACGCACAGAAGCTTATCTGTATCTGCACAGCATTAAATTGCCGATGAATGAAAAAGGCGAACGTTTGGGTATGGTGCACAAAAATGTGCAGGATAAAGACTATCATCCTATCCACCCGGGCGACCCGATTTTCACTTTATTTGATGGCACTGAAGTGCCTTACGATGGTGATACAGTGGTGTATCCGACTTTTATCAATGAAGCTGCCTATTACGACAACAATCTGGCGATGTCGCTGAACGACAAAATCTGGATTGAGCTGGAATAATAAGCCCGCGAGTAATTGAAAAAGGAGCCAATCGGCTCCTTTTTGCTATCAGCTGATTACAGCTGAACGTAGCTGGCTTTTTTCTGGATAAGTTCGATGGCGTAGTTATCCGGGT
>CAMLSF010000137.1 GCA_946482615.1 uncultured Chromatiaceae bacterium
GCTGACTGGACTCTGATATCGCCAATCAAAGTCCTGAATTCTGTAGGCTTCACAGTAAACTGCTTGACCTGGGCATAGCTTCTGCTTAACAAAAGCATCTTACGGTTACAATTTTGCTGTTTAACGAAACTTGAGAAGTTTAATTGATCAGTTAAAAATTGGTTGCGGGAGCCGGATTTGAACCGACGACCTTCGGGTTATGAGCCCGACGAGCTACCAGGCTGCTCCATCCCGCGTCCGTAAACGACGCACATTATATAGTCCTGGTCTGACTATCGCAAGCATTGCTTGCTGTGCTTTGTATATTGGTGCCGAGAGCGGGACTTGAACCCGCACGCCCGAAGGCACTACCACCTCAAGGTAGCGTGTATACCAATTTCACCATCTCGGCTAAAAATCAGAGGTGCAATCAGTTTCCTACAGGAATATCTGATGCTGGCTTTTTCTCTTCCGTTGCGTCAGCTGCTTTTGTTTCGACTGGCACAGATAAATCCTGCCATTCGTCTACAGCTTTCACACGGTCTGTGCTCAGGTTACCCAGCAACAGACTTAAAGCGAAAAACAAAGTAGCCAGTACTGTGGTAGTACGAGTTAAAAAGTTACCAGTACCTGAAGAGCCGAAAATAGTAGCAGAACCACCAGCCCCAAAAGAAGCGCCCATATCAGCACCTTTACCATGCTGGATTAACACCAGAACGATCAGAGCTAACGCGACCAACAGATACAATACAATAAACAATTCGTACATTATGAATCCTTTGCCATTGTGCAAATCGCAGAAAAATCTGCCACTTTCAAACTGGCACCACCAATAAGGGCGCCGTCTATGTCCGCCTCTGCAAACAGGGCTTCACAATTAGCAGCAGTGACACTGCCACCATAAATAATTCTTAACGCTTCTGCTGCCTGAACATCATATTGCGCCAGATGTTGGCGTATAAACTGATGCACTTGCTGAGCTTGCTGCGGTGTTGCTGTCTGACCTGTGCCTATAGCCCAAATCGGTTCATAACTTACCACAGAATGCGCCAGTAAATGAGGCTGCGCAGCATACACCGCATCCAATTGCCGTGCAAGAACCTGCAAAGTTTTTTCTTCTTCTCTTTGCTGCAAGGTTTCACCAATACAAAGTATAGGCGTCAGTCCCGCTTCAACCGCAACCTTCACTTTCCGGCTGATCACAGAGTCCTGTTCGCCGTATAAAGTGCGGCGCTCTGAGTGACCAATGATCACATGAGAAGCACCAGCGGCACGTAGCATATCTGCAGAGATTTCGCCGGTAAAGGCCCCCACCAGCTGTTCGCTCAGATTCTGAGCACCCAACTGATAATTCGGGTGTTTTGGAAAGTGGGATAGAAAAATTACCGGAGGGCAGATCAAAATATCAGGCAGAGGTTGTTTTAACACAGACAAGGCATCTGCCATCTGTTGAACCAGATCGGAGCTGCCATTCATTTTCCAGTTAGCGACCACTAACGGCTTACGTTGTCTCATGTTATTGCCTCTGAATTAGAACGGGCGGGATAGTAACTAACCTCACCCGTTCAAACAAGACTTGACGACTAAATTAGCGACTTTTAACTGGCAACCTTGACCGCATCGGCTATTTTTTGTGCATATTGTTGTACTTCGTCTTGTATTCTTCCTTCTACCATTACACGAATTAAAGGTTCAGTACCTGATTTTCTGATCAATACTCTACCCTGACCATTTAACTCCTGCTCAACTTGCTGTATCACTTTCTTGACGTGAAGGTTCTCTAAAGGAGCAGTACCTTTTTCAAATTTCACGTTCACCAGCACTTGTGGCAGTTTCGTCATACCCTGAGCCAGCTCAGCCAAAGATAATTTCGCTTCCAGCATGGCGGTTAACACCTGAATAGAGGCAATAATACCGTCACCTGTCCCCGCATGATCAAGGTTCAGAACGTGGCCTGAGTTCTCACCACCAATGCGCCAGTTTTTCTGCGCCAGCATCTCCACCACATAACGGTCGCCAACATTAGAACGTGCAAATGGAATCCCCAACTCAGCCAGAGCCAGCTCCAGCCCCATGTTACTCATCAGAGTACCTACTACACCGCCTTGCAATTTATTCAGCTTTTGTGCGTTGCGGGCAATGATATAAACGATTTCATCACCATCAATCACCCGGCCCGTATGGTCCACCATCATCACGCGATCGCCATCACCATCGTAAGCGATACCCAAGTCAGCCCCTGTCTCAACCACAGTCTGCTGCAACAAATCGGTATGGGTAGCACCGCAATGGTCGTTAATATTTAAGCCATTGGGGCTGACGCCTATAGCCTGAACCTCTGCACCCAGTTCACGGAATACATTAGGAGCTATGTGGTAAGTCGCGCCGTGAGCACAATCCAGCACTACTTTTAAACCACTTAAGGATAAATGGTTTGGCATGTGGCTTTTACAGAACTCAATATAACGGCCAGCAGCATCATCAATGCGCATAGCTTTACCTAAACGTTCTGACGATTCACAGACCATAGGTTGTTCCATGGCTTCTTCAATAGCCAGCTCCACATCGTCCGGTAACTTAGTACCGTCGGCAGAGAAAAACTTAATACCGTTGTCGTAATAAGGATTGTGTGATGCGCTGATGACAATACCTGCTTCAGCACGGAAAGTGCGGGTCAGGTACGACACTGCAGGGGTTGGCATTGGGCCCAATAAACGTACATCCACACCAGCAGCCACTAAACCTGCTTCCAATGCGGTTTCTAATAAATAGCCAGAAATACGGGTGTCTTTTCCGATCAATACTTTTTTGGTACCCCGCTGCGATAACACCCGGCCAGCAGCCCACCCTAACTTCATCGCAAATTCTGGGGTGATTGGAAACTCACCCACTTTGCCACGTACACCATCAGTGCCAAAATACTTCCTAGACATGCTCTACTCCAAATAAGGTGGCTGTGGCAACAGCCACGGCCTGCACAGTTTCTTTCACATCATGCACGCGAATAATGCGGGCACCTTTCATGACAGCTATTGTGGCACAGGCCAAACTGCCTGCCAAACGTTCCTCAGGCGGAACCTTTACTAATTGACCAATCATAGATTTGCGGGACATTCCGACCAACAGAGGGTAATTTAACGCCAATATCTCTGAAAGCCGGCTTAACAGCTGATAGTTGTGTTGCAGACTTTTACCAAAACCAAAACCCGGATCAAGAATAATCTGGCTTTTTGCAATACCTGCGGCAATACAAATCTCTGCTCTTTGCTGTAAAAACTCCGCAACTTCTTTCACCACATCCTGATAAACAGGTGCCTGCTGCATAGTTCTGGGTTGTCCTTGCATATGCATTAAACACACAGGAACCTGAGCAGCTGCAGCGACTTCAACAGCACCAGGGTCCAACAAAGCCTTAATATCGTTAATGATATCAGCACCAGCAGCTACAGCCTCTTTCATTACCTGTGTTTTACAGGTGTCGATAGAAATCACACAATCTAATTCTGAGCGAATGGCTTCAATCACAGGCAAAACCCGGTCAAGCTCCTGCTGCACTGACACTTCTTCTGCACCGGGCCGGGTCGATTCTCCACCTATATCAAGAATAACAGCACCAGCAGTCAGCATAGATCTGGCTTGCTTTACAGCCGCATCTTTACCAATAAAGCGGCCACCATCAGAAAACGAATCCGGGGTAATATTTAGAATGCCCATCACTTGAGGGCGGGATAAATCCAACTGCCGCTGACGGGGTAATTGCAATAACATAAAAAGACTCCTTCATCCTGTACATCGTCGTAACACGAACCCGGCCTCCACCAGAGGCGGAGGCGTGATGTCGGCGAAATGCCAAACTTTTGGTATTTAGAAAGACCGACATCACCCCGACAGTTACGACATACCATACGTCCTGCACATAGCAAAACCCCGGGAATTCCCGGGGTTTGATTAGTCAGTGCTAAAGTTTTACAGAGGGTTTTCTGTGGATGGCTCTGACGGGGTTACAGAGTCCGCAGGCTTTGCGTCGTCACTGTTAGAACCTTTGTTTTTGTCTTTAGGTTCCCAGTTCTCAGGCTGGCGTACAGCACGACGGGCCATCAGATCTTCAATCTGTCTGGAATCAATAGTTTCATACAACATCAGCGCGTCTTTCATCGCATGCAAAATATCCATGTTTTCTTCAATCATGGTTTTTGCTCTGTTGTAGTTACGATCGATGATAGCTTTGATCTCAGAATCGATGATGCTGGCCGTTTCATCCGACATATTCTTCGCTTTGCCCATACTGCGGCCTAAGAATACTTCGCCTTCTTCTTCGGCATACAGCAGCGGACCTAATTTGTCCGAGAAGCCCCACTGAGTCACCATGTTACGTGCGATGGAGGTCGCGTATTTGATGTCCTGAGAAGCACCAGTAGATACCGCATCACCGCCGTAAATCAGTTCTTCCGCCAGACGGCCACCATAAGCCACTGAAATTTTACTTTCCAGTTTACGACGGCTGATGCTTATGGCATCAGCTTCAGGTAAGAAGAAAGTCACACCTAAAGCACGGCCACGGGGAATAATAGTGACTTTGTGCACAGGATCATGTTCCGGCACCAGGCAACCTACAATAGCGTGTCCAGCTTCGTGATAAGCCGTCATTTCTTTTTCAGCTTCCGACATCACCATAGAACGGCGCTCTGCGCCCATCATGATCTTGTCTTTGGCTTTTTCAAATTCTTCCATACCCACAACACGGCTGTTAGCACGGGCGGCAAACAATGCGGCTTCGTTGACAAGGTTGGCTAAATCGGCACCAGAGAAGCCCGGAGTACCACGAGCAATCACGCTGGCTTTGACATCGTCACCTAACGGTACTTTGCGCATATGTACTTTCAGAATTTGTTCGCGGCCACGCACATCAGGTAAACCTACGACCACCTGACGGTCAAAACGGCCCGGTCTTAACAACGCTGCATCCAATACGTCTGGTCTGTTGGTAGCGGCGATAATGATGATACCTTCGTTACCGTCAAAACCATCCATTTCTACCAGCATCTGGTTTAAGGTTTGCTCACGTTCATCATGACCACCACCTAAACCTGCACCACGCTGACGGCCTACGGCGTCAATTTCGTCGATAAAGATAATGCAGGGAGCAGCTTTTTTCGCTTGCTCGAACATGTCCCGTACACGGCTGGCACCAACACCAACAAACATTTCTACGAAGTCAGAGCCAGAGATAGCAAAAAACGGTACTTTTGCCTCACCTGCGATAGCCTTGGCTAACAGGGTTTTACCTGTACCTGGTGGGCCAACCATTAAAATACCTTTTGGTATTTTGCCGCCCAGCTTCTGGAAGCGTGATGGATCTTTCAAATAATCCACCAGCTCAGTCACTTCTTCTTTGGCTTCGTCACAACCTGCAACGTCAGCAAAAGTCGTTTTGATTTGATCTTCGCCCATTAAACGGGCACGGCTCTTACCAAAGGACATAGCGCCTTTGCCACCACCACCCTGCATCTGGCGCATAAAGAAAATCCAGACACCTATTAATAACAGCATTGGGAACCAGGAGATAAAAATCTGCCCCAGCATGCTTGGACTCTCAGGTGCTGTACCAGAGAAAGTGATGTCATTTTTGTACATGTCATCAATCAGCTTCGGATCGTAGCCAGTTGGGATCACAGTTTCAAAACGGTCGCCTGAACGTTTTATACCAGTGATGACACCATTTTGTTCCTTCACCTCGCGGATCTGGCCCTGATTGGCTTCTTTCAGAAACTGGGTATAACTCATTTGCTTATCTGCTTTATCAGCAGGACCAAAACTATTAAATACCGACATCAATACAACGGCGATCACCAGCCATACGATGAGATTTTTTGCCATGTCACTCAAGGTGAGAACCTCTCAGTTACGAAAATAGTTACAAAAACGGTTACGATACAGTGAACCTACAGCTACTTTACTAGACTTTAAAGCCCGTCGCTACGATATATGTCTCACTGGATCGTGCTCGGGACGAGTCCGGTTTACGAATTCGTACCGTGGTGAATACACTACGAACCTGTTGTACAAAGGCTTCGAAGCCTTCACCATGAAATACTTTGACCACAAAACTGCCATTTTTCTTCAATACGTTGTTACACATTTCCAGCGCCAGTTCAACCAGATACATGCTTCTGGACTGATCCACAGTGCTGTTGCCACTCATATTAGGAGCCATATCGGACAAAACTACATCCACATTGCGGCCACCTATACGATCGAGCAAAGCGTTTAACACTGCTTCTTCACGAAAATCACCCTGTAAAAAAGCCACACCAGCCAAAGGGTCCATCGGCAAAATATCACAGGCGACGACACAACCGGACTGACCTACTAATTCAGCGGCACGTGCCGACCAACTGCCCGGGGCTGAGCCCAGATCTACGACCGTCATACCGGTTTTGATCAGTTTATCTTTATCCTGAATTTCATCCAGCTTAAAAGCAGCCCTGGATCTCAGGCCTAATTTCTGGGCTTTTTGTACAAAAGGGTCACTTACATGTTCCTGTAACCAGCGGGAAGAGCTGGCGGAACGTTTTTTCTTTGTCATCTGAGTACTCTTAAATAGTCTTCATAGCAAGATGGCGGTACAATAGGGCAATTTCAAGCTTTCCAACACGGAAAATCTACACTTATGAACCTTAGTAATAAACAAAAACAGTTTTTAAAAGCCAAAGCACACGAGTTAAAACCAACCATTCTGCTGGGTGGTAACGGACTCACTGAGGGTGTGATGGCTGAAATTGATTTAGCCTTAGAGCACCACGAACTGATCAAAGTTAAAGTCCCAAGCATAGATCGCGAAGAAAAAATCGCGATTATGGACGCTATAGTGCGCGAAGCCAAAGCACAAAAAGTGCAGGTCATAGGCCATATTCTGGTGATCTACCGCGCTGCCAAAGAGAAAAAGTTACATATTCCAAAGGGCTAATCTGCACCTTTTAAGTAACCGGCGGCCTGCAGAGACAAGCGGGCCGACTCTTCATCTTCTGCAATATGTCTGGTCAGATACTCAGGCTTTTCCACTTCAGTGGCTTTTAAATACTGCCAGGTCAGCAGTTGATCCGCAGGTAACAACAACTCTACATGATGCAAATTGTTGGCTATAGCCCAAACAGAATTCTGCTTGAGTAACTCAAGCGATTGTGCCGGACTGGCTTGCCACTGCCTTATATCTAATACAACGGCCCAAGGTTTCGCAGTAGCTGGCGCAACCAAAGCTCTGAAATCTCTGATGTATTCTTCAGTGCCTAATAAAGTAGACACACCAAAAACCTGAACCCAAAGCACCTGGTCCATCAGTTGAAGCTGATAAGCTTTTGTCTGACCTCTTTGCATCTTTGTGTATCCGGTCCTGTTGAGAGTAAAAAGGCGGCCTAAGCCGCCTTTTTTTGCCTATACAGCTTAAAGATACTGTACCTGGGTGATCTCAAACTCCACCATACCGGCTGGCGTATTGATAGTGACCACATCTTCTTCTGATTTGCCAATTAAACCCCGGGCTATAGGTGAATTCACCGAAATCCTGAAGTTTTTAATATCCGCTTCATCATCACCTACTATACGGTAAGTCACTTCTTCTTCCGTATCCAGGTTCAGAATAGTCACAGTGGCACCAAAAATCACTTTGCCGTTATTCGGCAGCTTGGTGATATCGATGATCTGCGCATTGGATAATTTGGCTTCTATATCCTGAATGCGGCCTTCACAAAAGCCCTGCTGTTCACGGGCTGCGTGGTATTCCGCGTTCTCTTTTAAATCACCATGCTCACGCGCTTCGGCTATCGCCTGAATGATAGCCGGGCGTCTTACTGTCTTCAGCTCGTGCAGCTCATCACGCAAGCGTTGAGCGCCTTCAACAGTCATAGGGATTTGACTCATCCGTTTACTCTCTTATGTAGTTCCTGCACTGATGCAACTGTGGCAAAAGCATTAGCCGCATTCGCCTTACAGGTTGCAAAAGCTGCATTTAAAGTTGTGGTGTAGTTGGCTTTGTGTTGCAACGCGCCACGACGTAACACTTTAGAGTCTTCAATAGCCTGACGACCTTCAGTGGTGTTCACGATGTAGCTGTATTCACCATTTTTGATTCTGTCCAGAATATGAGGGCGGCCTTCAAACACTTTGCTGACAGTACGGCATTCAATACCTGCTGCTTCTAAAGCTTTGGCAGTACCACCAGTGGCGTCGAGTTCAAAACCCAGCTCAATCATAGTTCTGGCTAATTCAACAACGCGCACTTTATCGCTGTCACGCACCGAAAGTAAAGCACGACCACCTGTTGGGATCACAGTGCCAGCACCTAACTCTGCTTTGGCAAAAGCTTCAGCGAAAGTATCGCCTACACCCATCACTTCACCTGTTGAACGCATTTCAGGGCCGAGAATTGGATCCACACCAGGGAACTTGTTGAACGGGATCACCACTTCTTTTACTGAGAAATAAGGCGGAATAATCTCTTTTGTAATGCCTTGCGATGCTAAAGATTGACCAGCCATACAACGGGCCCCCACTTTAGCCACGGCCATACCTGTAGCTTTTGACACAAAAGGCACAGTACGGGCAGCGCGCGGGTTCACTTCAATCAGATAAATTTCGTTATCTTTGACCGCAAACTGAGTGTTCATTAAACCGACCACACCCAGCTCCAGCGCCAGCTTTTTCACCTGCTCACGCATTCTGTCCTGTACATCGGCAGATAAACTGTGTGGTGGTAAAGTACATGCTGAGTCCCCTGAGTGCACACCGGCTTGCTCAATGTGTTCCATAATGCCGCCGATGATGACTTCTTTACCGTCACAAATGGCGTCGATATCCACTTCGATAGCATCATCAAGGAAACGGTCCAGCAATACCGGAGAGTCGTTCGACACACTGACCGCTTCCGTCATATAACGGCGCAGGTCCTGATCGTCATAAACGATTTCCATAGCACGGCCACCTAATACATAAGACGGACGCACGACCATCGGATAACCAATGGATGGCGCTTTGGCAATAGCTTCTTCCAGACTGGTGACTGTGGCGTTTTGTGGTTGTTTTAAACCTAAACGCTCGACCGCCTGCTGGAAACGCTCACGGTCTTCTGCACGGTCAATGGCGTCCGGTGAAGTACCAATAATTGGCACTCCATTCGCTTCTAAAGCACGGGCTAATTTTAATGGTGTCTGGCCGCCGTACTGAACAATCACACCTTTTGGCTGTTCTTTACGGACTATTTCCAGCACGTCTTCCAGCGTAATAGATTCAAAGTACAGACGGTCTGAAGTGTCGTAGTCTGTCGATACGGTTTCAGGGTTACAGTTGACCATAATAGTCTCGTAACCGTCTTCACGTAAGGCCAGCGCAGCGTGCACACAGCAGTAGTCAAATTCGATACCCTGACCTATGCGGTTTGGACCACCACCAATAATCATGATCTTGTCACGATTGCTTGGCGCAGCTTCACATTCTTCATCATAGGTGCTGTACATATAGGCTGTGTTGGACGAAAACTCAGCAGCGCAGGTATCCACCCTTTTGTACACAGGGTGCAAACCAAAGCTGTGACGTTTTTTGCGGACTTCACCTTC
>CAMLSF010000138.1 GCA_946482615.1 uncultured Chromatiaceae bacterium
GCTGTCCATAATGTGTTTCACCAGCATTTCTTCCGGATCACGCACTGAAGTCAGGTTGTAAGCACTGTTCCATTTATCCAGCAGCTGGACATAAGCCACCAGTTGTTGCAGTTGGTGTTCAGATAACACCAGGCTGGTCTGTGCGACCAGCTTTTTTAATTTTTCCAGCATGATGATCCCAATGCTTAAGCAGATTTGCGCAGTAAACCCTGTTTTTTCAGGTAAACCAGCAATAACGAAATAGCAGCAGGGGTAATACCTGAAATACGGGAGGCCTGACCCATAGTTTCAGGTTGCACCTGATTCAGTTTCAGTATCACTTCATTGGATAAACCTTTCACCACTTTGTAATCAAAGTTGACAGGCAAACGGGTATTTTCGTTGCGTTCCTGCTTGGAGATCTCATCCTGCTGCCTGTTGATATAACCTTCGTATTTGATCTGAATTTCGACCTGCTCAGCCGCTGCGGCATCTGCCAGACCAGGGCCAATCAAATCAATTTTCATCAGATCCTGATAATTCACTTCAGGACGACGGATCAGATCTTCCAGACTGGCTTCTTTGCTCAGCGGAGTTTTCACCAGCTTGTTTACTTCAGCCAAAGCCGCATGCTGTGGATGGATCCACTGCTGTTTTAAGCGCTGACGTTCCAGTTCTATCTGTTCAATTTTCAGATTAAATGCAGCCCAACGCGCATCATCCACTAAACCTAATTCACGACCTTTGGCTGTTAAACGAATATCAGCGTTATCTTCGCGTAACATCAGACGGTATTCAGCGCGGCTGGTGAACATACGGTAGGGCTCTTTGGTGCCCATAGTGGTCAGATCGTCAATCAATACACCGACATAAGCCTGATCACGGCTTGGCGTCCAGGACTCTTTGTCCTGCGCAGAAAGAGCAGCGTTCAGACCAGCCATTAAGCCCTGGGCACCAGCTTCTTCATAGCCTGTAGTGCCGTTGATTTGACCGGCGAAAAACAGGCCTTTGATAAACTTGGTTTCCAGTGAGGTTTTTAAATCCCGTGGATCAAAAAAGTCATATTCAATGGCATAACCAGGGCGGGTGATATGGGCATTTTCCATACCTTTGATTGAACGCACCAGATTTAACTGCACATCAAAAGGCAAGCTGGTTGAGATGCCATTTGGATAGAGTTCGTGCGTGGTTAAACCTTCAGGTTCAATAAAGATCTGGTGTTTATCTTTGTCAGCAAAACGGGTGATCTTGTCTTCAATCGAAGGACAATAGCGTGGGCCTATGCCTTCAATCACCCCGGTGTACATAGGGGATCTGTCTAAACCATTACGGATAATTTCGTGGGTTTGCTCGTTGGTGTAGGTGATATGGCAAGGGATCTGGGTCGGTTGATCCTTGTGCGATCCCATAAACGAAAATACCGGCGTAGGGTTATCACCAGGCTGAGCCTGCATCACTGAAAAATCAACAGTTCTGGCGTCGATCCGCGGTGGAGTACCTGTTTTTAAACGGCCAACCCGGAATGGCAATTCACGTAAACGCCGCGCCAATGCTATAGATGGCGGATCACCGGCACGGCCACCACTGTAATTTTCTAAACCAATATGGATCTGGCCACCGAGGAAAGTACCTACAGTCAACACTACTGATTTAGCTTTAAATTTCAAACCCATTTGGGTCACAACACCACAGACCTGATCGTTTTCTACGATCAAATCATCACAGGCCTGCTGAAAGATCTTCAGATTTGGCTGGTTTTCAAGGACATGACGCACAGCGGCACGATAAAGCTGACGGTCAGCCTGAGCCCGTGTTGCACGCACTGCAGGACCTTTCGAACTGTTTAAAGTTCTGAACTGGATCCCGGCACGATCCGTGGCTTTTGCCATTACGCCACCTAAGGCGTCAATTTCTTTCACCAGATGGCCTTTACCTATGCCACCAATGGCCGGATTACAGGACATCTGACCTAAAGTCTCAACGTTGTGAGTCAGCAATAAAGTTTGCATTCCCATGCGGGCCGCAGCCAGTGCAGCCTCTGTGCCGGCGTGACCACCACCAACAACGATGACATCAAATGTTTCCTGATAAAGCATATAGGCCTCGAACTCAAAACCAGTTCTGTAAAAAGGGCGCGTATTGTAACTGGATCTGAAGCTTTGGGAAATGATTAAAACTCGATCACGATCCTGAAAAGATCACTAGTAATATATAAGGATCTTTAAAGAGATCTTTTTGTTATGTTTACTACTATACAGAGCCTTTTCTGTGGGTAACCTTTGATCTGTTTTGAAGATCAATCAGTTAGAAAGGATCGGATCCTGTGATCAACACAAGATCCTGAGTCTGATAAGCGGTGTTTAACTAGCTCTTTTATACACAGAGCATAAAACCTGATTTGTTACGCAGAGGATAACTTCAGCTTTTACATAAGTTATAACTACACTTATACACATTACACTTAAAATTTAATAAAAACTGTGGATATCTGTGTGTAACTGGATCATAAGTATGATCCTCTTTATAGAGAAGTGGATCATCAGTGGGCTATTACAGAATAAAGGCCCTTTGTTGATGGGCCTCTGACTGACGAAGAGCAAAAGATCCTGCTCTATATAACTGAGAAGAGGTTAAGGCAGGCTTTTGATAAATTCAGGTAACCAGACCAAAGCCTGATCTTCGGGCAGTTCAGCGGTCAAAACATCTATATTTAGTCCTGGTAACAATAATCTGCCGCCTAAAGAGCCAAAAAGGTCAGAGATTTTTTTACCGGCCAGACAAAAAGTATCGTAACTGGAATCACCTAAAGTGATCACTGCGTAGGAAACTGTGGTAAGATCTGTTTGATCTTGTGCTAATTGATCCACAAAAGGTTGGATATTATCGGGCAGATCCCCTGCGCCATACGTCGAAGTGACGACTAACCAGATACTGTTTTTGGTTAACTGTGTTAAATCAGGGGTGAGATGAAGTTTTACTTCGTAACCCGCTTTTTCCAAAGTTTCAGCTACTTGCTCTGCTGCATATTCCGCAGCGCCCATTTGGCTGCCCACAAGGATCTCAATCATACTGCAACCCATTGTCAGTTAAATGATTGGCTATACTACTGGAATTAAAACGTGCAAAGCCAATGCTTCTTGCACCTTTTGGGTATTTTTACTGCAAAGCAGGCTCAGTAAATCTACAATAGCACAACCCGTTCGCCTGCGTGTTATTGAGGTTTATACAATATATGTCCGAGTCCATGTCTTTTTCCCAGCTAGCGCTGCCGGAACCTATTCTTCGTGCAGTTTTAGAACTTGGTTATGAACATCCGTCTCCAATTCAGGAAGCGGCTATTCCTAAGTTACTGGCTGGTGAAGACTTGCTAGGCCAAGCCCAGACAGGTACTGGTAAAACAGCTGCTTTTGCACTGCCTTTATTAGCCCGTTTAGATCCGGCCCAAAATGATCCACAAATTTTAGTGCTGGCGCCAACCCGTGAACTGGCTATTCAGGTTGCTGAAGCCTTCCAGGCTTATGCCCGCTATATGCCGGCTTTCCATGTTCTGCCTTTATACGGCGGTCAAAATTATACCACTCAGTTAAAAGCGCTGAAACGTGGTTCTCAGGTGATTGTAGGTACGCCAGGCCGTATCATGGATCACCTGGATCGTGGCACTTTAGTGCTGGATAAACTGCGTGCCATAGTGCTGGACGAAGCCGACGAAATGTTGCGTATGGGTTTTATCGATGATGTGCAAACTATCATGGATGCGACTCCACCAGGCCGTCAGGTGGCGATGTTCTCTGCCACTATGCCAAATCAGATCCGCGCTATTGCTCAAAAGCATTTAAAAAATGCCCATGAAGTGAAAATCGAATCTAAGACCTCTACTGTTGAACGTATTCAGCAACGTTATGTGATGCTGGACAATAATCAGAAGCTGGATGCCTTAACCCGTATTCTGGAAGGCGAAGAATATGATGCCAGCATCATTTTCGTGCGGACCAAAAGCGCGACTGAAGAAATTGCAGAAAAGCTGGGTGCCCGTGGTTATGCCGTGGCTTGCTTAAATGGTGATATGAACCAGGCTCACCGCGAACAAACTATCCGTCGTTTAAAAGCAGATCAGCTGGACGTGATAGTGGCCACAGACGTGGCTGCCCGTGGTCTGGACGTAGAACGTATCAGCCTGGTGATTAACTATGACATCCCATACGACAGCGAAGCTTATGTACACCGTATAGGTCGTACCGGTCGTGCTGGTCGCGAAGGTAAGGCGATCCTTTTTGTATCACCACGCGAACGCCGTTTATTGCGTACTATCGAACACGCAACCCGTCAGCCTATTGAAAAAATGTCACTGCCAACAGGTCAGGTGATTGAACAACGTCGTATCGAGTCTTTCCGTGCTCAGTTGGCTCAAACCATTGAAGCGAGAAACTTAAGTTTCTTCCTGGAACTGGTGAACGACTGGCGTGAAAAGTTAGAAACGACAGATGTCGACATGGCAGCAGCTCTGTTGTATCTGGCGCAGAAAGATCAGCCGTTAAACGTCGCATCTCAGTTCCCGGAAATCCGTGAGCCACATAGCCGTGACCGCGATGACCGTGCTGGTGGCCGCGATAAATTTGCCCGTGGTGACAGACCAGAGCGTTCTGGTGATCGTGCTGAACGCGGCGATCGTCCGCCACGCCCACGTCGTGAGTTAAAAGGTGACTACACCAACTACCGTATTGAAGTGGGTAAAGAGCATGGTGTTCGTGCCGGTGACATAGTTGGTGCTATCGCCAATGAAGCCAACATCGACAGCCAGTTTATCGGCAATATCAAATTGTTTGATCATTTCAGTACTGTAGAATTACCAGCCAATATTCCGGCTGAAGTGATGCAGCATCTGAAAAAGGTTTATGTACGTAAGCAAAAGCTGAATATCACGGTAGATACTGGTTCGCCGGCTGCTGGTTCAGCACCACGTCGTGAACGCACTGAAGCTGGTCCTGGCCCACGCCCTGGTGCTGCTCCACGTGCACCACGTAAACCAAGAGATTAATCTCTGACTTGTTAAAAACCGGCGAAAGCCGGTTTTTTTATAGTGACCAGGCTATAAAAACTTATAGCGTGCCCATATTTAGCTCAGATAGCCAAATCTGGAGTCAGTTATGATTATTGCCTGTCCTCATTGTTCAACCTTAAACCGGATTCAGCCGGAAAAGTTTGCCGATCAGCCTAAATGTGGTCAGTGCAAAGACGCGCTTTTTGCCGGAAAACCCATAGAGTTAACCCAGCAGAATTTTGTTAATCAGATCCAGAAGTCAGAATTACCTGTGGTGGTGGATTTTTGGGCCAGCTGGTGTGGGCCTTGTCTGAACTTTGCGCCTGTCTTTAATCAGGCGGCAGCAGAGTTAGAACCTAAGTTCAGGTTCGCCAAAGTTAATACTGAGCAGCAACAACAGCTGGCAGCACAGTTTCAAATTCGCTCTATTCCGACCTTGATGTTGTTTAAAGCAGGTAAGCTGGTTGCTCAGCAATCCGGCTCTATGCCAAAACAAATGTTTTATCAGTGGTTACAGCAACATAGTTAAAGGTCAAGCCAAAGCCTGCAGTGCAGAGTTGGTCGCAAAAGGCTGGATTTGCCAGGCCGCAAAGTACAGACTGCAGCTCTGCTTCCTTTTTGTTTTGAGCCATAGTTAAGGAAAAAACATGACATCCAAGCTATTTCAACTGACCAGTCCGGATATCCGTGAAGGCCATTTTATGGCAAAAACCTTTGAATTTAATGGTTTTGGTTGCGACGGCCCAAATCTGTCACCTGCGCTCGACTGGCAAAATGCACCTGCCGGTACTCAGAGTTATGCTATTACAGTCTTTGATCCGGACGCGCCTACAGGTTCAGGCTTTTGGCATTGGCTGGTTTTGGATATTCCAGCTACTGTCACTTCGTTAGCTCAGGGAGCTGGTAATGGTCAGTTACCAGCAGGCTGCCGCAGTTTTAACAATGATTATGGTATCAAAGAATTTGGTGGCGCTTGTCCGCCAGAAGGCCATGGTATGCACCGTTATCAGTTTACCGTCTGGGCTTTGCCCGAAGCCACTTTAGGGGTACCTGATGGCGCCAGCGCTGCTGTGGTTGGTTTTATGCTGAATGCAACGGCTTTGGGCAAAGCCACATTAACCGCGACTTACGCCCGGTAAATCATAGGTTTAAATAAGGCCAGCACCAGCTGGCCTTTTTAGTTCAGGCAGGAAATTATGGATCTGTGGGTGCTGACGTTGTTTATTCTGGCGGGTCTTGCCGGTGGTTTGTTGCTGGGCCTGATAGGAGTCGGCATGGCCCTGGTCACAGTGCCTTTTTTAACTTTTATGCTGCCGTATTTAGGTTTTAGTGCTGACGTTTCGCCTGTGATAGCTCTTGCCAGTTCGATGGTGATCGCTGCTATAGGTTCTGTGTCTTCACTTCGGGTGCATCATCAAAAAGGAACCATCAACTGGGGCTTGATCCGGTTGATGTTACCGGCCAGTTTAATAGGAGTAGTGTTAGGCTCCTTGCTGGTCACCCGTTTACCGGCTTTGTGGTTGCAGTGCATTTTCGCGGCTTTTTTGCTTTATGTGGCTTTTTCTATGTTAAAGCCATCAGCAAAAACTGCTCAGCTGCAAAAAACACCGTCCAATCAATTGTTACGCTGGTTTCCTGCTTTAGTAGGAGCCACCGGTAGTTTTATCGGCGCCGGTGGTGGGGTGTTGATGGTGCCTTTTTTAAGCCGGTTTATGGCCATGCCCAAAGCTGTAGCCAGTTCAGTGGCCGTGGGTTTTCCTGTGACTGTGTTTGGCGCTATGTCTTATATGCTGCAAACAGCCCCCGTTGCCCATCCGGATTTGATTGGGGCAGTGTATTGGCCCGCTGTGCTTGGCATGAGTATAGGCTCAGTAGTCGCAGCTCCTTTTGGGGTGCGGCTGTCCACTAAAGTGCCGGCGGCTTTATTAAAAAAGTTATTTGCCGGCGTCTTACTTTTGATAGCGCTTAAGATGCTGCTGTCGTTTTAACACTTCTGGCTAAGGAAGCCTCTGTATGTCTGATCCAGTGGCCCGCCGCATCCTGTTGGCTGGTTTTTTTAGTCAGTTATTGTGTTTGGGCATAGCGCGTTTTGCCTACACGCCGCTTATTCCTTTGATGTCCTCTGCTGGTCTTACCGAAGCTCTGGCTGGGTATTTAGCTGCAGTGAATTATCTGGGGTATTTTGCCGGTGCTTTGCTGGCTGTGCGGCTAAAAAACTGGCAATGGAAGTTTTATGCCTATCGCACAGGTTTGGTTTTTGCTGTCATCAGCACTTTAGCCACAGCTTATTGTTCAGACCCACTGTTGTGGGGCTTGTGGCGTTTTCTGGCAGGTTTAAGTTCGGCTGCTTCGATGTTATTAGCCTCAGGGCTTATTTTGCAGCAGCTGGCCGCACGTGGCGCTAAAGCTGAACTGGGTTTGCATTTTGCAGGTCTTGGCCTGGGCATAGCTTTAGTGGCTTTACTCGTAGAGCTGTTTAGTGCCGCCACTTTGAGTTGGGATCAGCAATGGCTGGCTTTGGGAATCTTTGGATTGATGCTGATCATTCCGGCATGGCACTGGTTGCCTGCACCTCAGTTGTCGTTATCCGGCCACAGCACAGATGCAACAGCTTTGGCCTTGCCCCGTAGTTTTCTCTGGCCTTTGTTTTTAATGTATTTTTGCGCCGGTTATGGCTATGTGGTTACTATTACTTTTATTGTTGCTATGGCGAGTCTGAATGCAGAACTATCTGGCTTTGGTAACTGGGCATTTTTTGCTTTAGGTCTGGGGGCGGCCCCTGCAGCTCTGTTCTGGGATAGGGTTGCGCGACGTTCTGGTTATTTAGTCAGTTTGCGTTGGGCTTTACTGTTAAACGCTTTGGCTATTGTGTTGCCTGTGCTCTGGACCCAGGCGCCGGCCTTAGTCTTCAGTGCCTTTTTATTTGGCATCAGTTTTGTCGGTTGTGTCAGCTTAATGCTGACGATGGCAGGGCGCTTATTACCGGAAAAACCTGCTCAGTTGATGGGCAAAATGACCTTATGTTATGGCACAGCTCAAATACTGGCTCCGGCCATCAGCGGTTATCTGGCCAAACAAAGTGGCAGTTTTGATTCTGCTTTGCTACTGGCCAGTGTGATTACTTTATCCGGTGCTGGAGTTCTTACACTGCTGATCCGCCGCACCGCCAGCGATCATCTGGCGATGCGGGGAAGCCGTTAATAGCTACTTACCAATACAAAACGAGCTGAAAATCCTGCCCAATAAATCATCCGAACTAAATTCGCCTGTGATTTCATTCAGATGCTGCTGAGTCAGACGCAGTTCTTCCGCTAACAGCTCGCCTGCTAAATGGTTATGCAACTGAGCCTCGCCTATGGCCAAATGCTCTGCAGCTCGTGCCAGCGCGTCTAAATGACGGCGGCGGGCGATAAAGCTGCCTTCGGTATTGGCGTCAAAGCCCATACAGGCTTTGAGGTGATCCCGTAACTCTTCGATACCTGAATTGGTTTTGGCTGAGATATGAAACACCGGATAGTCACCGTCCTGACTGGCGCCCGTCGTCTCGCCCGTTAAGTCAGCTTTATTGCGTATCACTGTTAAGCCTAAATCTTTAGGTAAACGTGACATAAAGTCAGGCCATATGTCGGCTGGGCTGGTGGCATTAGTGGTGGTGCCATCAACCATAAAAAGTACACGGTCAGCTTGTTCTATTTCCTGCCATGCGCGTTCTATGCCTATTTGTTCCACTTTGTCTGTGGCTTCACGTAAACCTGCTGTGTCTATGATATGCAAAGGCATACCGTCGATATGAATATGCTCACGCAGCACATCACGGGTGGTGCCTGCGATTTCTGTCACTATGGCGGCTTCACGGCCAGCCAAAGCGTTTAATAAGCTGGATTTGCCCGCATTAGGCCGGCCAGCTATTACCACACGCATGCCTTCACGCAATATGCTGCCTTGAGTGGCTTGTTTTTGGATGCCAGCTAAATCAGAAATAATTTCTGCTAAGTCACCAGCCACTTTGCCGTCGGATAAAAAGTCGATTTCTTCGTCCGGAAAGTCGATAGCAGCTTCAACGTAAATCCGCAGGTAAATTACTTTTTCGACCAGGTCGTGTATCTTGCGCGAAAACTCACCCTGCAACGAATGCATAGCGGAGCGGGCGGCTTGCTCTGAGCTTGCGTCAATTAAGTCAGCTATGGCTTCGGCCTGAGTTAAATCCAGTTTGTCGTTTAAAAAAGCCCGTTCAGAAAACTCGCCGGGGCGCGCTATCCGCACGTCTTTTATATCCAGCACACGGCGCAGTAGCATATCTAAAAGTACAGGGCCGCCGTGGCCTTGTAATTCCAGTACATCTTCTCCGGTAAAAGAATTCGGGCCGGGGAAATACAAGGCGATGCCCTGATCCAAAGTTTGTTGTTGTGCGTCTAAAAACGGCAGGTATTCAGCGGTACGGGGTTTAGGTAGTTTGCCCAGAATGGCCGAAGCCACTGCGGACACGGCAGGACCTGATACCCTTATTATGCCTACACCGGCACGACCTGTGGCTGTGGCCTGAGCGGCAAT
>CAMLSF010000139.1 GCA_946482615.1 uncultured Chromatiaceae bacterium
CTTTTAACGATAAACATCAGTTGCTGATTAATGGCGAGCTGACCTTTTTACGTGGCGTTAACCGCCATCAGGAATACCCTCATGTCGGGTATGCCACTTCGCCTCAGGCCGATTACCGCGATGCGGTGAAAATTAAATCTGCGGGTTTTGATTATGTGCGTTTATCGCATTACCCCCATTCCAAAGCTTTTATGCAGGCTGCGGATGAACTGGGTTTAGTGCTGATGAACGCCATTTTAGGCTGGCAGTATTATCAGTCTACTGAAGCTTTCCGTGCTCAGATTATTCAGACCTGCCGTGATTTAATTCGCCGTGATCGCAACCACGCCAGTGTATTGGCCTGGGAATGTTCACTGAATGAGTCCGCTATGCCGGATGAATTTGTTGCGACTTTGCACAACACAGTGAAACAAGAGTTTCCGGGCGCTTATTCGGCGGGCTGGCAGCATGGTTACGATATGTACCTGCAGGCGCGTCAGCATCGTCAGATGCACTATGAAACTCCAACAGTGCCTTACAATGTGTCTGAATACGGCGACTGGGAATACTATGCGCAAAATGCCGGTTTTAATCAGGACAGCTGGGGCGATTTAAAAGAAGAAGCCCGTACCAGCCGTCAGTTATTAAGCCATGGCGAGGCCCGCTTATTACAGCAAGCCCGCAATTTACAGGAAGCGCATAACGATAACCTGACCACTCCTGCTTATGCCGACGGTTATTGGGTGATGTTTGATTACAACAGAGGGTATGCCAATGATCTGGAAGCATCAGGTATCATGAGCATTTACCGTTTGCCTAAATACAGTTACTACTTTTACCAAAGCCAGCGTGACGCCTCAGAGCAATCCGACAAGTACCAGTCTGGCCCTATGGTATTTATCGCCAGCGAGTGGCAACAAGGCTCCAGCGCTCAGGTGCGGGTATTCAGCAATGCCGAAGAAGTGGAACTGTATTTAAACGCTGTGTTAGTCAGCCGCAATAAGCCATCCACAGATAAGTTTTCAACCCATTTGCCGCATCCACCTTTTGAATTTGATTTAAAAGAATTCAAGGCAGGGCAGTTAGTAGCCAAAGCTTATATCGCAGGAAAAGAAGTGGCGACTCATCAGGTGACAACTCCTGAAGCTGCGGCCAGCTTAAAATTAACAGTCGATACCAGTGGTGTGGCGCCTGTGGCGGGGGATTTGGTATTTGTGTATGCCGAAGTTCTGGATAAAAACGGCCAGCTGGTGCCGTTAAATAATCAAATCATTGATTTTAAAGCCAGTGGTGATATTGAAATTATCAACCCTGAGCCTGCTTTTACTGAACAGGGCAAAGCAGCAGTGTTAGTGAAATTAGGGGCTGAATTTAATCAGGCTAAGCTTGAAGCCAGTTCAAAAGTTCTGGCTATCCAAAGCGAAACATTCTCCATAACAAAGGAATAACAGTATGCGTATTTTAGTCACAGGCGGTGCTGGTTATATCGGCTCTCATACTTGTCTGGAGTTACTGAATTCTGGCCATCAGGTGGTGGTGGTCGACAATCTGAGCAACAGCAGTGTGGAGGCGTTAAAACGCGTCGAGCAACTGACAGGTCAGAACATTCAGTTTTATCAGGCCGATATCCGTGATGAAAAAGCGCTTTCTGCTATTTTTGCTGCGGAAAAAGTGGATGCTGTGATCCACTTTGCCGGCTCTAAAGCCGTTGGCGAATCTGTGGCTAAACCACTGTTTTATTATGAAAACAATGTCAGCGCTTCAGGCTTATTGATGCAGGTGATGCTGGCGCATCAGGTCAAAACGCTGGTGTTCAGTTCTTCCGCCACTGTCTATGGCGAACCTGTATCTTCGCCGATACGGGAAGATTTTGCTGTCCACCCTGCAAGTCCTTATGGCCGTTCCAAGCTGATGGTGGAGCAGATTATGTCGGATCTGGTGGTGGCAGAACCTGAGTTCAGCGCCATAAGTCTGCGTTATTTTAACCCTGTAGGCGCACATGAGTCGGGCCTGATTGGTGAAGATCCCAACGGTATTCCAAATAACCTGATGCCTTTTATCAATCAGGTGGCTATAGGCCGCAGACCTTATTTATCGGTCTTTGGTGATGATTACGACACACCGGACGGCACGGGTGTGCGGGATTATATCCATGTCTGTGATTTAGCTTCGGGCCATGTCAAAGCTTTAGAAACTCTGCATCAGAATGCGGGTTTTCATGTGTTTAACTTAGGCACTGGTCAGGGCGTTTCTGTGCTGGAAATGGTCGAAGCCTACCGTCGTATTTCAGGTCAGTTGATTGCCTATCAGGTGGCGCCACGTCGTCCCGGCGATATTGCCTGTTATTACGGTGACCCTTCTTTAGCGGCGGAAAAACTCAACTGGAAAGCAGAGCGTGGTTTGGATCAGATGGTAGCGGATAGCTGGAACTGGCAGAAATTAAACCCTTCTGGTTATACCCGTCGTTCTTGACGCCGCAGCTTTGTTGACTGCGTGTTCGCGCCCCAGTCGCATAGGTGGCTATGCTCCTGGGGTCTTGAACACTTGTCGCCTCGCTGCAACGCCAATTACTTAGGGTATATATGAACCAGCGCGGCTGGGATAAACCCAGCCCCTACGGGGTATGTAAAAAAGATTAAGAAAAGGTTGGAATAGTAAATGTCTGAATTTAATGCAAAAGATCATCCGCATCGCAGATACAACCCGTTGACTGGGGATTGGGTGCTGGTATCGCCACACAGAGCTAAAAGACCATGGCAAGGTCAGATTGAAACTGCAGCGACAGAGCAGAATCCGTCGTACGACCACAGCTGTTTTTTATGTCCAACCAACAGCCGTATTTCCGGTGACCTGAATCCTGACTATAAAAAACCTTATGTTTTTACCAATGACTTTGCCGCTTTAACCGCGGATACGCCTTTTTATCAGCGTTCGGACGATGATTTATTTGTGTTAAAAGCCGAGCGTGGTACCAGCAGAGTAATTTGTTATTCACCGGATCATAGCCTGACGATGCCAGAACTGAGTGTGGCTGAGATCCAACAGATAGTGGAAGAATGGATCCACCAGTACCAGGACTTATCCAAAACCTATAACTGGGTGCAGGTGTTTGAAAACAAAGGTGCTATTAACGGCTGCTCCAATCCGCATCCTCATGGTCAGATTTGGGCCAACAGCACAGTGCCTACCTTACCGGCCAAAGCCGATAAAGCGCAGCGTGAGTATTTAGCCAAACACGGCAAAAACCTGTTATTAAATTATGCCGCGCTGGAGCAACAAAGTGGCGAGCGTACTGTGGTTGAAAACGAGCATTGGCTTGTGGTTGTGCCATTTTGGGCCAGCTGGCCTTTTGAAACCCTGGTATTGCCAAAAGCTCATGTCCGCCGGATGGAAGACTTAACCAAAGAGCAGCAGGCTGCTTTGGCCGATATTCTTCAGCGAATTACCATTGCCTACGACAACCTGTTCCAGTGTTCTTTCCCTTATTCGATGGGCTGGCATAGCGCGCCTTATCAGAATGATACTGGTGCTGATACTGCACAAAGCATCGACCACTGGCAGCTGCATGGCCATTTTTATCCGCCTTTATTACGTTCTGCCACCATCAAAAAATTTATGGTCGGCTACGAAATGCTGGCCGAAACCCAACGTGATATGACTCCTGAACAGGCCGCTGAACGGTTAAAACAGCAAAGCCCTGTGCATTACAAACAGCAGAGCAAGGTTTAATACAGATGCAATTAGTAGAACAAGTACAGCAGGCATTTGCCGGACATTATCAACAGCAGGGCGAATTTGTGTTCAGAGCGCCAGGCCGGGTCAATCTGATTGGCGAACACACAGACTACAACGACGGTTTTGTTTTGCCATGCGCTATTAACTACGACACTGTGGTGGTGGCTTCGCGTCGTACTGATAACAAGGTGCGGGTGCTGGCACTGGATTATCAGCAGCAGGTCGATGAGTTTGAACTGACATTTCCGCTGGCTAAACATCCAGAGTACCAATGGGCCAACTATGTCCGTGCTGTAGCCAACAGCCTGATGCAAAAAGGTTTTAATCTGGCCGGTTGTGACCTGGCCATCAGCGGTAATGTGCCTCAGGGGGTAGGTTTAAGCTCTTCAGCGTCCTTAGAGGTTGCTTTGGGTCTGACCTACAGCACTTTGGCAGGTATTGAACTCTCCAGCCGTGACAATGCGCTGAATGGTCAGCATGCAGAAAACCATTTTGTCGGTTGTAACTGCGGCATTATGGACCAGCTGATTTCTGCTCAGGGCAAAGCCGCTCATGCGTTATTGATCGATTGCCGCAGCCTCGACAGCACACCTGTTTCAGTGCCAACAGATATGGCGGTGATGATTATTAACTCCAATGTAAAACGGGGCCTGGTAGACAGCGAATACAATACCCGCCGTCGTCAGTGTGAAGAAGCCGCTGCTATTTTTGGTGTCAAAGCCTTAAGGGATGTCAGCTGGACTACTTTTGCCGCTAAGCAGAGCGAACTGGATCCACTGGTGGCTAAACGCGCCCGCCATGTCATTACCGAAAATGATCGTACTGAATTAGCCGCCAAAGCTTTAGCTGATCACGACATTAAGCTGTTAAGCCGCTTAATGGCTGAATCGCATTTGTCGATGAAAAACGATTTTGAAATCACAGTGCCAGCCATAGATGCACTGGTGGATATGATTGGCAAAGCGCTGGGTGATACTGGTGGTGTGCGGATGACAGGGGGTGGTTTTGGTGGTTGTGTGGTGGCCTTAGTGCCACAAGGCCGGGTGGATGAGATTCGTGCTTTGGTTGAACGTGACTATCCGCTACAAACAGGCCTGACCGCTGGTATTTTTGTTTGTACCGCCAGTCAGGGCGCAGAGCAGATTCTGGCATGAACTTAAGCCCAATCACCTTAACCAAAGGCACTGGTTTGGAGCTGGAGTTGTTGCCTTATGGGGCAACAATCCGCTCTATCCGCTTGTTTGGCCAGGAACTGACGCTGAATTATCCGCATGCCGATGATTACCAAACAGACCCATTTTATCTGGGCGCTACTGCGGGCCGGGTCGCTAACCGTATTGCCAAAGGCCGGTTTGAACTCAATGGCCAGAGTTATCAGCTTGAGTGCAACAATGGTCCCAATCACCTGCATGGTGGTGTCACGGGGTTTAACCGCCGTGATTGGCAAGTGCTAAAGCGTCAGCCAGATTCGGTGCAATTGTATTTACATTCAGCCGATGGTGATCAGGGTTATCCGGGGGCTGTGCAGGTGTGGCAGCAATTCCGTATTGTTGAGCAACAACTGGAGTTGTCCTTTTTGGCCTTGTCCAACAAAGACACTGTGCTGAATTTAACCAATCATTGTTATTTCAACCTGAATAACGACGGTTCTTCTATTGAAAACCATCAGTTGCAGATCACAGCCCCGCATTATTTACCTACAGATGAAAGTGCTATCCCAACCGGAGAGCGCCGTGCTGTAGCAGGCACTGCCTTCGACTTTACGCAAGCGAAATTAGTCGGGCCAGCGCTTTTGCAACAGGACCCGCAGCTTACTCTGGCCCATGGTTTTGACCACTGTTTTATCTGGCAAGGTGCTGATGCTGCAGAGTTAAAACGGATGGCGGTATTAAGTTCTGAGCAAAGTGGCCGTAAGCTTGAAGTCTTCAGCACTCAGCCTGGTTTACAGCTCTATACAGGAAATTTTCTGGCTGCACCTTTTGCGCCGCGGCAGGGGATTTGTCTGGAAGCTCAGGGCTGGCCAGATGCTATTAATCAACTTGGCTTTCCTACCACTCAGCTCAAAGCAGGTGAGTTGTATCAACAATTAATAGTGTATAAATTCAGTTAGCTAAAAACTGGTAACCATAACAACAAGACATGCCCGGCAATTCTGCTGTTGCAGCACAGCAACAAAAGCAACGGGTAAAACAGGGTAAGGATAAACATGACCTTAAGTAATTTAGATTTGGCGATCCTCGCCATTTATGTGCTGGGCCTGCTGGCTCTGGCCTATTACATCTCCCGGGAAGAAAAGGGACATAACAAAGACACCAATGACTACTTTCTCGCAGGTAATACCTTACCCTGGTGGGCTATTGGTGCGTCCTTAATAGCCGCTAATATTTCGGCTGAACAAATTATAGGTATGTCCGGTTCTGGTTATGCCATAGGTATGGCAATAGCGGCTTACGAATGGATGGCGGCTATAACCCTGTTGTTGGTGGGTAAGTTTTTCCTGCCGATTTTCCTGAAACGTAAAATTTATACCATGCCGCAGTTTCTGCAGCAGCGTTTTGATAACAGAGTGCGCACCACCATGGCGCTGTTCTGGATGGCGGTGTATGTGTTTGTTAACTTAACTGCAGTGTTGTGGTTAGGTGCTTTGGCTATTAATACCGTGACTGGTGTGGATATGACCACCAGCATGTTGTTATTGGCCACTTTATCTGTAGCTTACTCTTTGTATGGTGGCTTAAAAGCTGTGGCTTATACCGACATTATCCAGGTGGTATTGCTGGTCGGTGGTGGTTTATTCCTGTCTTTTATGTCGCTGAATATGTTAGGTGCAGGCGAGGGCTTGTGGGCTGGTTTTGATCGCTTACTGACTGAAGTCCCAGACAAATTCGATATGATTTTAACGCCGGACAGCCCTCATTATGTCAGCTTACCTGGTTTGTCTGTGCTGTTGGGCGGTATGTGGATTATGAACCTGAGCTACTGGGGTTTTAACCAATATATTATCCAGCGCACTTTAGCCGCCAAAGACTTACCTGAAGCACAAAAAGGCATTATTTTTGCCGCTTTCCTGAAAATATTGATGCCGGTCATTGTGGTGTTGCCCGGTATTGCCGCAGTGTTGATCCTGCCGGATTTAAGCAAACCGGATCAGGCGTACCCTCAACTGCTGAGCATGATGCCATCAGGTATTAAAGGTTTAATTTTTGCGGCTTTAGTGGCTGCTATTTTGTCGAGTCTGGCGTCCATGACCAACAGCGTCGCGACCATTTTTACTATGGATATTTACTCGCAGTTTAAAAAAGACCAAAGCCAGCAGCACTATGTGAAAGTAGGCCGTATTGTCAGTTTGGTCGCTTTGGTGATTGCAGTATTCAGCGCTAAGCCTTTATTGGGCGAATTCGACCAGGCCTTCCAGTATATTCAGGAATTCACCGGCTTCTTTACACCGGGCATAGTGGTGCTGTTTTTATTAGGTATGTTCTGGGCCCGTACTACAGCCACAGCAGCTTTAGTGGCGGCAATAAGCTCAGCTGTACTGAGCTGGATTTTCAAAGTGACTTTGCCAGAGATGCCATTTATGGATCGCGTTGGTTTGGTGTTCCTGAGCTGTTTAGCTTTAGCTGTGCTGGTGACTTTGTTCCAGCGTCAGGGCAAACATCCTCATGCGGTAGAACTGCGTGATATCAGCTTTGAAACCCGTCCAAGCTTTAACTTGTATGCCGTATTGATCACCCTGATTGTGGCTGCCTTTTATATTGCCTGGTGGTAACAATGCAACAGACATTTCTTTGTACAGCTTTAGCAGCAGCGCTTTTTAGCGCCGCTGCTACGGCGAATCCGGTTTCTGTAAAAGACGGTGTAATGCAGTGGCAGGACGGCTCTGAAGTGGCACTTTTTGGTGTCAATTACAGTGCGCCTTTTGCTTATGGTTATCGCTCTATTGAACGGCTTGGTGTGGATCACCGCACCGCCATCGATATGGATGTGGACCATATTGCCCGTTTAGGGCTGGACGCTTACCGCGTGCATTTATGGGACAGATTGCTGGCCGATAAAGACGGCAACTTGCAGGACAACATTCACCTGCAGCTGTTTGATTACCTGTTGCTGCGGTTAAAAGAAAAAGGCATCAAGGTGATTATTACCCCTATCGGCTGGTGGGGCAGTGGTTACCCTGAGCCGGATCCGGTGGAGCACGGTTTTTCGACCTTTTACAGCAAAAGCCAGATGAACCAGTCGGCTGATGCTATAAAAGCGCAGAAAAACTATCTGACTCAGCTGTTTAAACACGTTAACCCGCTGACCGGCAAAAGTTATCAACAGGACGATAACATTATTGCTTTTGAGATCTTTAACGAACCTAAACACGAGATCAAACCAGAACAAAGTGCGGCTTATATTGAAGACTTAATCAGTACCATTCGTGCAGCTGGTGTCACTAAACCTTTGTTTTACAACACCAGCGAGCAGGGGGATGACCAGCCTTTTGCTAAGGCTTTATGCAATACCAGCATAGATGGTGTGTCTTATCAGTGGTATCCAACGGGGCTGGTCAAAGGCAGTACTATTCTGGCCAATATGTTGCCAGCCGTAGCGCATTACACCAATCCTTTTGCCGGTATCAGCCAATGTGCGACGAAAGCCAAAATGGTGTACGAGTTTGATGCGGCCGATGTGGCAAGTTCAGTGATGTATCCGGCGATGGCGCGTAGTTTTCGTGAAGCTGGTTTTCAGTGGGCAACTCAGTTTGCATATGACGCCGCTGCTGTGGCTCATACCAATTCTGAATACAACACTCACCATCTGAACCTGTTGTATACACCTTCAAAAGCTATCAGCTTAAAAATTGCTGCTGAAGTGTTCCGTACGCAACAGCGTGCTGAACAAGTAGCGAATTATCCAAAGAGTAACAACTTTGGCGCTGTCACTCTGGATTACCAGCAGAATTTGTCTGTACTCAATACCCCTACGCAGTTTTTCTACAGCAACAGCACCCAGGCAGAGCCAAAAGCTGCAGCTAAGCTCAGTAGTATTGCTGGTGTTGGTTCCTCTGCTGTGGCGAACTACAGCGGCTCTGGTGCTTATTTCCTCGATAAAGTAGCAGAGGGCGTCTGGCGACTGGAGGTTTATCCGGACTTACTGACCTTGCAGGACCCGTATCAGAATTCCAGTTTAAGCCGTGAAGTAGGGCGTTTATATCCTGCTGCTCAGCAATTAAAACTGACACTGGCAGATTTAGGCAAAAACTATCAGCTCAAAGGCCTCAATAGCGGCAATACGGCCGTTGCAATTGCCACTGATGGCGAAGTCACAGTGCGCCCCGGTGTGTACTTACTGACCGCCAAAGCTGCATTGGCACAGCAGTATGCGAAGAAGGTCGAGACAGATTTTTATCTGCCCAAGGCGCAATCGACAGAGCTTGCTTTAGTGCATCAGAATCAGCGTCAAATCAATCTGGGTGATGCCTTTAGCTTCACAGCAGATATTGGTGCTTTGGTGCAACCTGAAAAAGTCCGGCTAATGTTGCGCTATGTCGGGGATAACAAGTTTACAGCCTTTGAGATGCAGGCAAACCCTGAGATCAGCGGTCGTTATCAGCTGGCGATACCAGCGGACTGGACTCAGACCGGTTTGCTGGAATATGTCTTTGTGGTCACAGCGAATGGCAAAAACCAGACCTTTCCGGGCGCAGCTGCTGGCTCGCCAGAAGATTGGGATTTTGTCAGCAAAGTACCTTACTGGACAGTGGCAGTAAAACCACAAGGCCAGCCAGTGACTTTGTTTGAT
>CAMLSF010000140.1 GCA_946482615.1 uncultured Chromatiaceae bacterium
CGTTTTGCCCATGTCACCCAGCATTTCTGGTTTGTGGTTGTGATAACCGACCTGCATACCAAGAGGCGTCAGTTTTTCCTGCACTGCAGCTAAGTCAGCAGCCACCGCCTTTGCGCCCTCGACGGTAAAAGCACGCTGATCCATAGGAATGATTAAATAATGGCAATTCAGGGCTTTGTAAAAAGCCACTGTGGTTTCCAGTTGTTCCGGGCTTAACTTTTCAAAAGGCACATGAGCCCCTGAAGCTTTTAGCCCCAGTTTGTCTAAAAATGCTTTTAAGCCAGCGGCATCATTGGCGTATTTGCCAAAAAAACCTGCAAATTCAACACCATCAAAACCCATAGCTGCAAGCTTAGTCAGAGTGCCTTCAAAGTCGGCTTGCATCGCGTCTTTGACAGACCATAACTGCACGCTCAATTGTGGTGTTGTCGCCTTCACAGGTGCTGTATCGGCATAGCTAAAACCTGCTGCTGTGCCGGCTAACACCAGGCCCAGTACCCCGGCAGTTTTTGTTAGTTTCTTCTTTAAAAAAAGCATAACCCTGTCCTTTTTATTGTCATTGGAAGCGATTTCAGAGTGCTTGATTTTGGCTTATAGATCAATGCTAAATGCGTTGGTTGGCGGGTTCTTCATGGATTAAATCCGGGAGCCGTGTTGCTTTGCCCTGAACAGGACCGGGCCGCAGAAAATAGCCCCTTTGCAGGGGCTTCAAAAGTCAAACACCCGGGGAGGTGTTATCAGGGAAACGGCTATCAATGTGCCGGGGTTAACCAGAGCACCTGATAAGGTAAAAGTTGTAAGGGGCCAGCTGGCAGCTTTTGAGCTGTCAGTTCGTCGAACCAGAACTGGCCCGCTAATGAGCTGCACATTTGCACATGTTCAGAGAAGTTCACCACTGCCACCAGACGTTTGTTATCCAGTTGACGTTGGTACAAAAACAGATGTGGATTGTCATCCCTTAGTATTTCAGTGCTGCCTGAACCCAGCAGTGCTAACTGAGCTCTGGTTTGGATCAAATGCTGTAACTGCTGATAAATACGACCAGATAAGGTATCGGCCGAGGTGGCCAATGCCAGTTGTTTGTCTGTGACTGCTACTCTGTTGACCCAGCGGCTGTCGTCTTTTTTCGCAGGGTCCAGCAGATAGCTGTAATCATTTTTTAAACCCAGCTCGTCACCCATATAAAGCAGCGGCAAACCGCCAATACTTAAAATGACTGAATTGAGCAGATAAATCCGCTGCAGCGCATGGGTGAGATGCAGGGTGTTATTTTCTGCTTCAGCTTTTTCCACCCCAGCCAAAGAAGACAACATACCTGCAACCCGGCAATCCCCTGTCACAGGGTTTTGCTGAAAAGGCACGCCAGAGGCAAAACTGCCTTCAAACTGACCTGTATAAAACTGGTTTAAAAATTGGCGGTGATGATCCGGATTGATACCAAGTTGCCAGGCTATACTGTCGTCAAAAGTCCAGCCTATATCGTCATGGCAACGGATGTAATTGACCCAGCTGCAATCAGGGTTGATTGCAAAACGCTTACGCAAGGATTCAGTCAATAAGCTGGTTTTGCGGGTGGCTAAACTTTCCCACAATAATGCCATCAGCAGCGGGTTATACGACAGCTGGCATTCTTCCGGTGCTATGTATTTCACTACTTCATCCGGGTGCACTATAGCTTCAGATTTAAACTGCAAAGCCGGAGCAGCGATGCGGGCTACCGCATTAAAAGCTTTGATTAAAGTGTGAGCTTTGGGCAGATTTTCGCAGTTGGTGCCCGCCTGTTTCCAGACAAAAGCCAGCGCATCTAAGCGCAGCACCGAAGCGCCCTGATTAGCCAGAAACAACATTTCTTCAGCCATGGCATTAAATACTGCCGGATTGGCGTAGTTTAAGTCCCACTGAAAGCTGTTAAAAGTAGTCCAGACCCATAAACCAGAGGTTGGATCCTGAGTAAAACAGCCACGGCGGATTTCAGGAAAAATCTCACGCAGACTGGGCGCAAACTCATCACGCTCCTGTTCGGTCAGGAAAAAATAATAGTCACGGTACTCTGCATCACCGGCTTTGGCTTTTTCAGCCCAGCGGTGTTCGTCGGAAGTGTGATTAAACACAAAGTCCAATACCGGCTTAATGCCTTGCTGATGCAGCTGCTGCATCAAATCCGCTAACTCTTGCATAGAACCCAGCTGTGGCATAGTGCTGCGATAATCAGACACCGCATAACCACCATCACTGTTTGGCTCCGGCGCTTTAAATAACGGCATCAGATGCAGATAGTTAATGCCACTTTGTTTTAAGTACGGAATACGTTGTGCCAGCCCCTGAAAGTTTTTGGCAAATAAATCGACATAACAGGCTGCGCCCAAAGCGGCTGAGTCTTTATGCCAATTTTGTGGCTCTGCATCTTCTTTGCGTAAATAGGCCGGGCGCTGAGCGGAACTTTTGGCCAGCAGTTTTAGCAGCTGCTCCAGATGGTAATAGCAGTCATAGTGATCGCCATATAAGCTTAAATAGAGTTTAAGCAAAGCTGGTAATTGTTGTTCCAGCCGGATCTGTAGCTCGCTCCAACTGTCTTTTGCTGCTGATTTCAGAGATTGGCTTAATCGTTTAAGTGTTTTTTGGCTTTCTAAGTTCAACAGTTCTGAATTATTCAGTAACTGCTCTGTGGTTTTTTGCATCTGCCCCGATCCGTGCCTGCGCTGTAATGAGTTTAATAGAACTTCATTTTATGCATTTTGGCAAGGCTTTTAGTGATGGAATGCTTAAATAATACGCTGAATATTTACAGGGAGTCTTCTATTCGCTAAAGTTAATCTGAAACGTTTTAGTTCTGGCGCTGATTTTAGTGCCTCACTTCAGGGGAATAAAGTAAATGAATCCGACTTCGGTCTGTTGTTTTGGTGAGGCGCTGATCGATTTTTTACAGGACAAAGCGCAGCCAGCTCTGTTTCAGCGTTTTGCCGGCGGTGCTCCGGCCAATGTGGCAGTGGCTGTGGCCAGATTAGGGGGCCACAGCAAATTTATCGGCATGTTGGGTAAAGACATCTTCGGTGATTTTTTGCTGCAGGAACTGCAAAGTTACGGTGTGGATTGCAGCGCTGTACGCCAGACGCTGGATGCTAAAACCGCCCTTGCTTTTGTCGCTTTAAATGAACAGGGCGATCGCAGTTTTTCTTTTTACCGCCCGCCTGCCGCAGACTTACTTTATAAAGTGGAGCATTGCCCTGCAGATCTTTGGCAGCAACAAGGTATTTTCCATTTATGTTCTAATAGCCTGACAGAACCTGATAGTGCTCAAACCAGTTTCGCTTTGGTACGGCTGGCGCAGCAGCATGGCTGGCTGGTGTCAGTGGATGCCAATTTACGGCATAACTTATGGACTGAAGGTAAAGCCAGCAGAGAGCTGGTGGTTCAGTTACTGGAAATGGCTGATTTGGTGAAACTCAGTGAAGATGAGCTGGAGTATCTTGCTGATGGCCAAAGCACAGAGAGCTGGTTGCAGCATATTCTGACCTTTAGACCCGCCTGGCTGGTGGTTACGGCAGGCGCTGAACATGTACAAAGTTATACCAAAGCCGATGTGTTTTCTGTGCCTGTCCCCGCAGTGCAGGTACTGGATACCACTGCAGCAGGGGATGCTTTTGTTGGTGCCTGGTTACATCAGTTAACACAGCAGTTGGATCTGGGGCGGAATTTTGCAGAGCTGCTGCAGCACAAAGAACTGCAACAGCAGATGATCAGTAAAGCCATTAAAGCGGGATCTATCACCTGTCAGAAATTCGGCGCTTTTGCTGCCTTACCTGCAGCGCAAGAATGGGACTAGTCATTGTTGTTATGAAAATGAAAAGGGCTAACTTGCGTTAGCCCTTTTTAGTCAGACCTTGATGTCAATATTCTGACCCAGGCTGCCGACAGGAACCGGACTTGGCGACTGCAATGCCGGAGACGAATTTACAGCGCTTTCCAGCAACTGCATAGTTTGTCTCCCTTCCTGTTTTTGCTGGGATTTTGCCAGACTGGCACCCAGTAGTTCATAGCTCTGGCTAACTGCAGCTGAGCCTACGGATTGTGTCATAGTCACTCCCATGGCATATCTCCAAACATCATATCGGCAGAAGGATCGCGGACTTTAGAATTATTTTCAGGATCCGGAAAAAAATGAAGCCGCTTGTTGCAGCAAGCGGCTTCGGTCTTTAGGCGTGCGGAGTGACTTATGTTCCAAATGCCTGAAGTTGTTAAATTCTTTCTGACAGTTTTTCAGTGAGCTGTCAGTGGATCATAGCGGTCGACTGAGAACGAATGCTACGCTCCGGAATAATACTGGGTAATGTCGTAGTCTGAACCACAGGTTCCAGTGGACGTATCGGCCGGGTTGGGCTTTTCTTCACTGTACCTTTTAATAAAGGTTCAGGTTTTAATGCATTCTGGCCAATTTTAGCTGCTAAACCCTGCTGAATATCGGCAATAGTATAACCAGCTTTAATTTTCATCCGCACGTACGGAATACCTGCAGCTTCAAAAGCACCGCTGACAAACCAGTCAGGTACAGCTTTGTGACCGTCTTTGCTGTTGTTATTCACCAGATCAACGACAGCGACAATGCTCATATCGGCCGGGTCGCAGAGTACAAAATCCAGATACTTAGCATTCAGTTTGACTGAAGCTGCAATACGGGATTTGGCATCAACATTGCTTTTTAATTCAAGAATATCGGCCATTTTCACTCTGTTCATTACTTTGTATTTACCTTTGACAGCTTGTTCCAGCATGTTCAGATAAGAACGTTCGACCTGAGTAAAAAGGCTGCTTTTTTTACTAAATGGAAAAGGATTGCCATGGCTCATAAAGCGGCTGGCCAAAAAAGCGGCAACCACAACCAACACGGCTAATACTAAAATTAAAACTTCCATTAATGACCTCCGACAAACTTTTGACTCTGCAGCTCAAATGAGTTGGCTGCACAAGGGGTAAAGCATAAGGCGTGCCAATAAATTAGAATTAATGCTCTAATTTGTATAAGTTTGCTGAATGTTTGGCATATAGCCTATTGATGGTTGAAATGGTGGGGATTGAGCCGGGTTCGGCTTATAGTGAACTCACCTCCTATTGTGACAGACAAGGATCACCGGAATGACAAGCAGCAATACTGCAGGACTAGAGATCAAAGGCCGCCTGCCGGCTGAATTTCAAAGCATGTTAACGCCAGAGGCCTGTCGTCTGGTCGTTGAGTTAACGCGTGAGTTTCGTGCCCCTTTAAAAGAATTATTGCAGCAACGCACTGTTGCACAGGCGCGTTATGACGCCGGAGCCTTACCGGATTTTCGTGCTGACACTGCGGATGTACGAGCTGCTGACTGGAAAGTTGCGGCTATTCCGGCTGACTTGCAGGACAGAAGGGTAGAAATTACCGGCCCTGTCGATCGCAAAATGATCATTAACGCCTTAAATGCTGATGTAAAAGTTTTTATGGCCGATTTTGAAGACTCACAGGCACCCAGTTGGGATGGTGTGATTGAAGGCCAGATTAACTTACGTGACGCTAACTTAGGCACTATCAGCTACAGCGATCCACAATCAGGCAAACAATATGCGCTGCGTGACAAACAGGCCTTATTGATAGCCCGGGTGCGTGGTTTGCATTTGTGGGAAAAACATTTAGAAGTGGATGGCGAAGCTGTACCAGGCTCACTGGTGGATTTTGCTTTGTACTTTTTTCATAACTACCAGACTCGTTTAGCCAAAGGTTCTGGTGTCTATTATTACCTGCCGAAGCTGCAAAGTTACAAAGAAGCAGCCTGGTGGGATGCGGTGTTCCGTTTTACTCAAACTAAATTTAACCAGCCCGTCGGGACCATTCGCGCTACTGTACTGATTGAAACCTTGCCAGCAGTCTTTGAAATGGACGAAATTCTGTATGCACTGCGTGAGCATATAGTGGCGCTGAACTGTGGCCGTTGGGACTATATTTTTAGTTATATCAAAACCTTAAAGAACCATGCTGACCGCGTATTACCAGATCGTCAGGTGGTGACTATGGATCAGCCGTTTTTATCGGCTTATTCAAAACTACTGATCAAAACCTGCCATAAACGTGGCGCTTTGGCGATGGGTGGTATGGCCGCCTTTATCCCGGCTAAAGATCCGGTGGCGAATCAGGCCATTTTAACCAAAGTAACGGCGGATAAAGAGCGGGAAGCCGGCAATGGTCATGACGGTACCTGGGTAGCGCATCCTGGTTTAGCGGCGACGGCCAATGAAGTCTTTAATAAATACCTGACGGATGGCAATACCAATCAGCTGCATATCAGCCGCTCTGAAGATGCGCCTGTCACTGCCGCCGATTTATTGGCGCCAAGCGCTGGCGAGCGCACTGAAGCTGGGATGCGTATCAATATCCGCGTGGCATTGCAGTACATAGCAGCCTGGATCAGTGGTAAGGGTTGTGTGCCTATTTATGGTTTGATGGAAGATGCTGCCACGGCGGAAATTTGTCGCACCTCGATTTGGCAGTGGATTAAACATGGCAAAACTTTGAATAACGGCCAGTTAGTTACCAAAGAGCTGTTTGCCCAAATGCTGCAGCAGGAAGCTGCTGTAGTGCGTCAGGAAGTTGGCGAAGAGTTGTGGCAACACCAGCAGTTTGAACGGGCTCAGGCTCTGCTGCTGCAAATTACCACGGCCGATCAGCTGGTCGATTTTTTGACCTTACCTGCTTATGAGCTGTTAACTGCTTAATGAAATTGGGGTCAGATCACATTAGTTATGCATAACTAATGTGATCTGACCCCATTTTAACCTCTACAAATGCAGCTCGTCTGCCACTTCTGTAATTAAACGTCGTAGCCAGATATGACTGGCATCCTGATGCAATAACGGACTCCAGATCATTTTCAGCTCTATAGACGGAATAGGAAAGGGTGGATCCAATACTTTCATCGTTGCGTCATTCTGATACAACAGCGCAGCCCGCAAAGGCAAAGTTGCAATCAAATCTGTTTCTACTGCTAAATGCATAGCCACATGATAGTTACGGGTAAAAACGCTGATGCTGCGCTGTTTACCAAACTTGGCTAAGGCTTCATCCACCCACCCCAGTTTTTGTACATCGGCCGGATCCATGCCGACACCTACACCAAAACCAGTTTTGCTGACCCAGATATGCTGGGCTTTTAAGTAAGTGTCTAAATTAAAGTTGCCAAGTATAGGATTTAAGCTATTGACCAGACAGGCAAAACTGTCGCGCCATATGGTCTTTTGATGAAAAGACTGCGGCAATTGATCAAAGCGGTTAATCGCCATATCCACTTTGCCGTTTTCCACATCATGAAAGGTCACATCTGACGGCGTCATAATATCCAGCGAGGTACCAGGTGCCTGAGAACGCAGTTTTTTCAGCAAAGCCGGGATCAAAGTGGACGCCGCATAATCGCTGGCCATAATACGAAAAACGCGATGGCTGTGTTCCGGCTCAAAATCTTTGTTGGGTTGTAAGGTTTCTTCCAGTGTCAGCAAAATACCCCGTACCACAGGAGCCAGATCTTTTGCCCGCTCTGTCGGCACCATGCCGTCCGAAGTCCGTACCAGAATAGGGTCGTTTAATAAATCCCGCAGTCGTTTTAAACCATTACTCATGGCCGGCTGAGTGATATTCAGTTGGTTGGCGGCACGGGTGACGTTTTTTTCCCTGAGCAACACATCCAGATACACCAACAAATTCAGGTCAATTTTACTGATATTCATCTGCTTTCACTTTTTATGGCTGATCTGCTGTCAATTTGATGCCTTCTATATTCACACAATGAATGACGGGAATCAAAAAAATCAGCTACATGAATCTTATTTTTGAAACCTATAGTGGATGTCAACAGAAGCAATTACCAAATGCCGGTTAAATAAAAGACAACATAACGAGGATGCATCATGTCAGCTTATCAACAGACCATTCAACAACTGCAACAAAGCTGTAAAGCACAGGGAACAGGCTGGGCTGCTATCAATGCAGAATCTGCGGCCCGTATGCAGCTGCAAAACCGTTTTAAAACAGGTTTGGATATAGCGCAGTACACTGCCGATATTATGCGCTCAGATATGGCAGCTTATGATGCCGACAGCAGCCAGTACACTCAGTCTTTAGGGTGTTGGCATGGTTTTATCGGTCAGCAAAAACTGATCGCCATCAAAAAACATTTCGGTACGACAAAACGCAAATACCTGTATTTGTCCGGTTGGATGATTGCGGCGCTGCGTTCTGAGTTTGGCCCTCAGCCAGATCAGTCGATGCACGAAAAAACTGCAGTACCGGCCTTAATTGAAGAGTTATACACCTTCTTAAAACAAGCCGATGCCCGTGAATTAGGCGGCTTATTCCGTGAGCTGGATCAAGCCCGCGCTAACGATGATCAGGCCAAAGCGGCTGAAGTGCTGAATAAAATCGACAACTTTGAAACTCATGTAGTGCCTATTATTGCTGACATAGATGCAGGTTTTGGTAATGCCGAAGCCACCTATTTGCTGGCGAAAAAGATGATTGAAGCCGGTGCCTGCGCCATTCAGATTGAAAACCAGGTGTCAGACGAAAAACAATGTGGTCACCAGGACGGTAAAGTCACAGTGCCCCATGCCGATTTTCTGGCCAAAATTAATGCGGTGCGTTACGCCTTTTTAGAACTAGGCATCGAAAACGGCATTATTGTCGCCCGCACTGACTCCTTAGGTGCAGGTTTAACCAAACAAATTGCGGTGACCAACGAGCCCGGTGATTTAGGTGATTTATACAACAGCTTTTTAGATGGTGATTACATTCAAAGCGCTTCTGATATTCAAAACGGCGATGTGGTGGTGAAAGCCAATGGCAAGCTGTTAAAACCAAAACGCCTGCAAAGTGGTTTGTTCCAGTTTAAACCTGGTAGCGGTGTTGACCGTGTGGTGCTGGATTGTATTACCTCTTTGCAGCACGGTGCTGATTTGTTGTGGATTGAAACCGAAAAACCTCATGTCGGCCAAATCGCTGAAATGGTCAACCGTATTCGTGAAGTAGTGCCAAACGCCAAGCTGGTGTACAACAACAGCCCGTCTTTTAACTGGACGCTGAACTTCCGTCAGCAGGTGTTTGATGCATGGCAAACAGCAGGTAAAGATCTGTCAGCTTACGACAGAGCCAAACTGATGAGCGCGGATTACGACAGTACAGAGCTGGCTCTGGAAGCAGACAAGCGTATCCAGACCTTCCAGGCTGATGCGGCCCGTGAAGCCGGTATTTTCCATCACCTGATCACTTTGCCGACTTATCATACAGCGGCCTTGTCGACCGATAATCTGGCGAAAGAGTACTTTGGTGCTGCAGGTATGTTGGGTTATGTGGCTGGTGTACAACGTAAAGAAATTCGTCAGGGCATTGCCTGTGTGAAACATCAGAATATGTCGGGTTCGGACATTGGTGATGATCATAAAGAGTACTTCTCAGGGGAAGCTGCGCTGAAGGCCTCAGGGAAAGACAA
>CAMLSF010000141.1 GCA_946482615.1 uncultured Chromatiaceae bacterium
AAAACGCGACGAATAAAATACCCGTTGTATTTGGCGCCGCAGCTTTGTTGCCTGCACTCTCTCGCCCCAGTCGCATAGTGATCTATGCTCCTGGGGTCTCGTTCCTTTGTCGCCGCGCTGCAACACCAACTACTTAGGGTATTAGCCGTCGTATTTGAAGCTGCAGCTTTGTTGGCTGCGGGCTTTCGCCCCAGTCCTGACTAGCTCTCCGTCTTTGGTTCTTTATCCAGTAGTGCAGCTATTTGTTCCGGCTGCACTGGTGGGCTAAACAAATACCCCTGTACTACCTGACAACCCATCACGTGCAGTAAATAGGCCTGCATTTCGGTTTCGACCCCTTCTGCGACCACCGCAATTTTCAAATAACCTGCCAGCCGGATAATAGTGGAGGTGATATTACGGTCTTGTTCAGAGGTATCCATATCCTTGATAAAAGCCCGGTCAATTTTTAAGGTGTCGATTGGGAAACGTTTCAGGTAACCCAAAGACGAATAACCTGTACCAAAATCATCCAGTGCCAGTGTAAAGCCCATGGCTTTGAGCTGATGCATCACCTCAAGGCAGTGTTCTGCATCCCGCATCATGGCGGTTTCAGTGATTTCCAGCTCCAGTAAACTGGCATCTAACTGATAGTGCTGAAGTTCTTGTTGCAAGAAATCGAGTAAATCGGGTTGTTGCAGTTGTTGCACGGACAAATTCACCGCAACCCGCCCCCGCATCCGGCCTTGCTGTTGCCATTGCTGAATTTGAGCACAGACCTGACTAAACACCAGCCTGTCCAGTTGTATAATGACGCCATTTTCTTCAGCAATAGGGATAAACATCAGAGGCGACACTATGCCTCTGGCCGGGTTATGCCAGCGGCATAAGGCTTCGTACCCTGTGATGGTGTTGCTGCCAACATTGTATTTAGGCTGATACACCACCTTAAATTCTCCCTGGCTGATACCACGCCATAAATCGCTTTCCAGCGCCAGATACTCCGGGGTGCGTTGCAGCATCTTGTCATTAAAGAACTGGGCGTTGTTACGGCCCATCTGTTTGGCATGGTGCAAGGCAGTGTCTGCACTGCGCAACAAGATGTCTGAAGAACGGCCATCATCCGGATAAACCGCTATACCTATACTGGCGGTCAGAGTAATTTCCAGATCGCCAAGCGCCAGTGGCTGGCGGATGTGCAGCAGTAATTGCAGGCTCAGTCGATTTAACAACAGATCAAATTGCTCAACACTAAAATGGGACGGCACCAGAATAGCAAACTCATCCACACCTAATTTTGCCAGAATGTAACCCGCAGGTAGTTGTTTTTGCAGTCGTTCTGCCACCATTTTCAGCAACTGATTACCGCTGTCATGGCCTAATGAATCGTTAATTTTGGCAAAGCGGTCTAAATCAACTAACAACACCGCAAAGTGAGGAAAGCGGTTACTGCAGCTGTAAAAGGCTCTGTCCAGATGTTCCAGAAACAAAGCCCGGTTGGGCAACTGGGTCAGGGGATCCCTGGTACTGAGCTTCCGCAGCTCACGTTCGTTCAGTTTGCGGTTGGTGACATCTGAGAAGATGGCCAGATAAAGTTTCGGTTCCTGCGCCCCTTTACCTGATAACAAGGTAATGGCTAAAGACAAGGCAAAACTATCGCCATTGGCTTTTTTACTCCAGACCTCGCCACGCCAGAAGCTGAATTGCTGCAGCTGCTGTACTATGGTTTTCAGCAGTTCTGTCTGGTGCCCCTGGGCTGTATAAAGCTGCAGGGTTTGACCTTCCATTTGTTTGGCGTCAAAGCCGGTGATGTGGCAAAAAGCCTGATTTACTTTTTCAATGCGCAGCTGTTCGTCACCCAACCAGACTGCATCCTGAGTGTTATCGAACAGAGAACTGATCATCAGCTGTTGTTCCAACCGCTGATGCAAACGATTTTGATGGACACGGTAACGCCATAACAACAAGGCCAGCATCAGTACAGATAAAAACAACATCAACCAGAGCCAGCTCTGTTGGATCCACCAATAGCGGTTAAACTGCAGTTGGTAGTCGCCTGCCGGTTGCCAATTCAGACCATCGCGGCTGGCTTCGACAACCAACTGATAGTCACCACTATTGTCCAGCTGCAATTTAAAATGGCGTTGCGGGTAGGTCAGCAGCACTGCCGGGGCTTTATCCAGACTATAGCGGAAATAATTCCATTGTTGACCTGCAGCCGGATAATGGCTCAGACGGAACTCGAGTTCAGGCCCCCAGCTGTCAATGCTCAACTGGTGCTCCTTTTGCTTCAGGTGCTGTCCATTTTCAGCAAGGAGTTCAAGGCGCAAAGGATTTGTCACAGCAGAGGTTTTGTGTTGCTGCAGTTGTACCTGATAATGGTTAATGGAACTGTTGATCAGTAGCTGCTGATTCACCAGACCGGGCTGAAAGGGCAGCAGGTATTCGCCTTGATTTAACTGCCATTGCAACAGTGAGCTGCTGTTCAGATCCAGCAGACTAAGCTGTTGTCTGGACCAAAGCCAGAGTTGTTGGTCCTGCTTGAGCATATGTTGTTGTTGCCACGGAATTTGCCACTGCTTTTGTAAGGCCAGCTTCAGTTTGTTGTTGTCGTATTGAAGTTGATAAAAATAAAGCTGATCCGGGGTCAGCAGCCATAATCCTTGTTGCTCCGGCTGCAGATCAATGATTTGACGTGCATCTATACAAGGTGCGGTGTTGCAAGGACTGAATTGGTAGGTTCGCAGTTGCTGTTCTTTCAACTGATAAGAGTAGAGGCCGTCGTGGCCTGACAACCACAGTTGTCCGGACTGATAACGTACGAACAACCAATTTGCCTGATCGCTGAGTAAAGTGGCGCTGTCAGCAGCGTGTTCCCACTGCCATAATCCTTGATGTGTCAGATACCAAAACTGCTCCTCAGCCAGAGTCAGATCCACCACAGGCTGCTGGAGTAAAGAGACCCAGTTGGCTGTGTTTTCATCATAACGCCAGATCTGCTGGCCAACCCAGACGAAGTACTGCTGCTGTTGCCAGAACTTTTTCACCTGCTCAGGTGCAAAAGGGAAAGCCAGGCTGAGCGCTTGACCAGAGTCAGGCGACTGCAAAGTTAACTGTTGTTGCTCTATGTACCAGAGTCGGTTTTTATTATCCCAGATTTGAGTCTTCTCAATAGCTTGCATAGCCAGAGCTGAAGAATGCGCCAAAGCTAAAGTACCGGCTGGATCTGCCAGCCAGATGTTTTGGTGGCGGTCGGCAAACAACTCAGTCCAGGCTTGTGCCAGTTGTTGGGTCTGCCAGGCTTTTGCATCAGGCTGGTACAGATACAAACTTTGAGGAGAAAGCAGCCAGACTTGTCCTAACGGATCAACTTCCAGATCTGTCGCATAAAAGTTCTCAGGTGTGGTTACATCCTGAAGCTGTTGTCCTTTTAACTGATAGAGTTGTTTATTTTGCACCAACAACCAGATTTGCTGATCCGGCCCTAAAGCCAAATCTGTTTGCTGTGGCAGCTCCAGCGGATAATGTTGCCAGGTTTGGCTGGCCAGATCGTAACGGGCTAATTTGGAATCTTTGGACCATAACCACAAGGACGTACCATCGCTGACACCCTGCATCCAACCTGCAGCTGTACTGCTGCTGCGCCATAACAAGCGGGCTTGGGTGGATTCTGCGGACCATTGCCAGATTTCCTGCTCAGTTAAAATCAGCGGTATAGAGTTATCGGACAAAAACAACGCTTTGATCGGTTGTTTGCTTTGCCAAATCTGGCGGAACTGGCCACTTTTTTGTTCAAACAGCCAGAGTTGATCCATGCTTGCCAGCCATAGCTGCTGCTGATTGAGCGTCAGTAATTGCACTAAAGCCTGAGTCTGTAATTCCTTGGGTAAGTTGTAGGACTGATGTTCATGACCATCAAACCTATGCAACTGAGTGCTGGTACTCCACCATAACAAACCTGAAGTGTCCTGGGTAAATAGCTCTATGGCTAGATGCTGTGACTGACGTGAGTGCACCACGGGTTGCACTTGCAAATAAGCCTGAAGACCACTACTGCAGCAGACCAGCCAAAGCGCCAGGCAAAATTTAAGACAACGCAGCAGCATCTGAATTCATTCCCCGGACAATTCTTATTAAAATTACTGATAAATCAGCAAGCTGAGTAACACTATAGCTCTATGCTTTCCAGCTTGGCAAACTCAGGGCCTTGCGCCTGCGTAACCCAGCTGACGCCAGGATTCATAGACAAAGACTGAAACTGCATTAGAAAGATTCATCGAACGACTATCCGGCGTCATAGGAATGCGCAGCCACTGATCTTTTGGCAAAGTCGCCAGCAGATCTGCAGGTAAACCACGGCTTTCAGGACCGAAGACCAGCGCATCACCTAATTGATAAACCGCATCACTATGATGATTGCTGCCTTTGGTGGTGCAGGCAAAAACCCGTGTTGGTTTGACGTCCGTTAAAAAGGCGGCAAAGTTCGCATGGCGTTTCACATCGGCAAACTCGTGGTAATCCAGACCTGCTCTTTTAATACGTTTATCATCCCAGGCAAAACCCAATGGCTCAATTAAATGCAGACGAAAACCTGTATTGGCACAAAGACGAATAATATTGCCTGTATTAGGCGGGATTTCAGGTTCATATAACACTATGTCTAACATGATGATTTCCAAATTCTGAAGCGCTGTGAGTGTAACAAAATTGGCGTACAATGCCTATGGATGCTGATGACGAAAGAGGCGGATGTGAACACTTTGAACACACAAACGACAGAGAATACAGATTATCAACTTTGGGTGAAACGTTCAGGTTATCTGACCTTGACTATAGCTTTAACTATTCTGTTGTTAAAGTTCAGCGCAGTGCTGGCGACCAACTCCAGTTCAGTGCTGGCGTCTTTTACCGATGCCTCTATGGATTTACTGGTCTCTGTACTGAATTTTGCTGTGCTGCGGTATGCGCTGCGCCCTGCTGATCACAACCATGGTTTTGGTCATGGCAAAGCTGAAGCCGTGATGGCTCTGTTGCAAGCCGCGTTTTTAACTGGAGCCGCTTTGTTGTTGCTGACACAAACCTTCAGCCGCTTTCATCAGGCAGAAGCTGTGCAGCAACTGGAATTTGGCATCTGGATCACTGTGCTTTGTGCCGCTTTAACCCTGACTCTGGTTTTAGCTCAGCGCTGGATCATTCAGCGCACCGGCTCTTTAGCGGTAAAGGCTGACTTGCTGCACTATCGCAGTGATTTGCTGATGAATTTGCTGGTGCTGGTGGCCCTGTTTTTGGCCAGTCAGAATTTCCTTTGGGTAGACAACCTGGTGGCTGTGCTGATATGTGGGTATTTACTGTACAGCGCCTATGAGCTGGCTAAAGAAGCCCTACAGCATTTACTGGATGAGCAGTTGCCCACCGATCAATTACTGCGTATAGAACAGACTTTACTGACGCAAGCTGAGGTTCTGGCAGTGGAGCAGTTAAAAACCCGTCAGGCCGGGCCTTATGTTTTTATCCAGCTGCGACTGGTCTTGCAGGATGATTTATCTTTGTTGGCCGCTCATGCCATAGTGGATCAGGCTGAGCAGCAACTGATGGCTTTATATAAACAAGCCGAAGTCATTATTCATGCCGAACCTTATTCAGAGTCCGAGCTGAAGCACAAAACGATCGAGAGCCTTAAATAACTGGTTCCGCAGCGGGTCGCTTTCAAAAATAATCTCATGCAAGGCCCCCTGAATTTCCACCAGCTCACAAGGCAGCCCTTGTCGGGAGTGTTTCTGCAGATAAAGCTGCTGCATTTGGTTATCTACCACAGGATCTGCTGTGGCCTGGATAATCAACTGGGGCAAGGCCAGAGCCGGGCCCTGATGTAACGCTTTGATGGCCAGCAGGGATTGTTGTAACCAACGGCAGGATACGCCACCCAGTTGCAGTTCAGGCCTGTCTTGATACAACTGACGAAATTGCTGATAACGCACCGAACTGTGCGTCAGATGATTACCGTTAAAGGCTTTGTCCTGATAAGGTTTTTGACCCGGAAAGTAGCAGGCTGGTCTTCCGCATACCTGATTTAGCCTGGTGAGCAGGTTCACCAGTCCTGTTGCTATGGCTTTTGGTATAGGCTTACTTTGAATACCAAACATAGGAGAACAATACACAACCCCGCGAAACCCATGCTGGCTGTTTTGCTGCAAATAACGGCACAAAATGGCACTCCCCATGGAGTGCGCTAAACCCAACAGCGGTGCTTGTTGCTGTGGCATGAGATGCTGCTCTAACCAGAGTGCGAAGTCCTGCACATAATGCTGAAAATCAGCCACATCCCCTAAATGCCTGTCTGCATTGAGCCTGTCCGACAAACCCTGGCCTCTGTGATCAATCAGATGCAGAGTAAAACCAGCCTGATATAAATCAAAGCAGAATTCCTGATACTTCTGACTTGCTTCAATACGGCCCGGTGACAGCACTATTTCAGCCCGTGGTGCCGGATGGCGGAAACTGCTGTAACAAATCCGGGTCTGGTCAACGCTGAAAAAAGATTGATGTTGACCTTGTTGCCAAAAAGTCTGCAAAGCAGGCAATGCCTCTGCCAGTTGTTCTTCAGTAAAGCTGGCGGATACAGATTTAGGTGATGGTACCGACAAGCAAAAATCCTTAATGGGTCAGAGGTAATAAAATGCGTATCAACAAACCGCCGCTTTCAGGCAGGCAAGCGCTGATGCTGCCCTGATGTTGCCGTATGGCAGAGGCTGCTATCGCTAAACCCAGACCAGTGCCATTCTGGTGTTCACGCACTTTGGATACCCGGTAAAAAGGCGCAAAAATTTGCGACAAAGTATCAGGTGGAACTCCGGGGCCCTGATCAAGGATCTGCAGCTCCAACTGCTGATCCTGTTGTTTTAATGTGCATAAAATCAGGCTTTTTTCAGGGCTGTATTTAATAGCGTTGCGCAGCACATTTTCAATAGCACGGCCCAATAAACGTTGGTCTGCAGCCAGCCAACACTGTTCAGGTGCATTCAACTGCACCTGTTGTTGTTTGGCATCGGCTTCCAGTTGATTCAGTTCTATAATAGCGCTGAGTAATTCAGTTAAGTCCAGTTGCTGTTTTTCCAGCGGGTATTGACCTGCATCCAATCGGCTGAAGGTTAATAATTCATCCAGCAGTTGATCCAAAAGTTTCAACTCCATTTCAATACGTTGCAGTTGTGTGTTGTCGCCTTGTCGTTGTTGTAATGCCAGTGCAAGCTGTGAACGGGTTAGTGGGGAGCGCAATTCATGCGACACATCCCGCAATAAGCGCTGCTGATTATGGATCAGATTTTCTATCTGGGCGGCCATGGTGTTAAAGCCCCGGCCTAAATCACCCAGTTCATCTTTACGGGCCGCCAGAGCTGTGACTCTGTTATCCAGCTCGCCCTGGGCAAATTTTAAATGGCTGCTGCTCAGCTCCCGCAAAGGGCGGGTGATCGACAAGGCCAGAATTAAGCTGGCAACAGCAGATACAGCCAGCAATAAGGTCAATAATGACCCCTCAGGTAGCGCATGCAACTGCCACCAGGCTTGTTCAGGCCGTTGTTTTAACTGAAATAACGCGACATTTTTGTCGGATATCAGCGTTAATACAGGCCCGGCTACAAAAGTATTTTTATGTACCAGTAAACGCGGACGATTCAGTTGCGACAATTCGGTCAGCCAATTTGGATCAAAGTTTGGCGGCAAGGCGTCCGGATTGAGCAGTTGATTACTGTCCACATCCACCATCAGCCAACGGCCTTTGTATTTACGTTCCAAATCCTGTTGTAAGGTGTTCAGGTTCGCAAAAGGCTGGAAGTGTTCTTTCAGATGCCTGAATTGTTCAGCCACAGGGTGAGGTAAACGCCTGATCTCGGTTTGCTCAGGCCAGCCTCTGGCCAACAAAATAGCGCCAGCTACGGCTACAGACAACACCAGCCAAAACCATAAAAAGATGCGGCCAGCCAGATAATTGACCGGATTACAACGGGACCAGTTCATTACTATTCGCCTTCCAGCAATACATAACCTAAACCTCTTAAAGTCTGAATTTTTTCCCCCTCATCGTACTGGGCAATTTTTTTGCGGATGTTGCTGATATGCATATCCAGACTGCGATCATAAAGCTGTAGTCTTTTGCCTAACGCCAACTGGCTTAAATCCTCTTTACTGACCACATCTCCGGCGTGACGCATCAAAAGTTCAAGAATTTGATATTCAGTGGCTGTCAGAACCAGTGCATTGTCCTGCACATAAATCTGCCGTTTGGCACTGTCCAACCTTAAGCTATTGATCTGCAGTGAACTTAATTGGGGTTGTTGCTGTTGTTGAATCAGCTCCACCCGGCGCAAAATTGCCTTGATCCGAGCCACCAGTTCCCGTGGGCTAAAAGGTTTTGCCAGATAGTCATCTGCACCTAATTCCAGCCCAACCACACGGTCTATTTCATCCCCCCGTGCTGTCAGCATCAGGACAGGACAATAACTATGCTGGCGCAGCTGCTTTAATAAGGTCAGGCCATCTATACCGGGCAGCATGATATCCAGCAACACCAGTTGAAAGGCATTGGATTTGGCCAGTTCCAGGCCTTCAGGGCCCTGATGTACTGCCCTGAATTGATAACCATCCAGTTGCAGATACTCTGCGACCAGTTGGGTCAGTGCTACATCGTCATCAATCATTAATATAGAAGTCATTCTGGCTCCAGAGCGTTTTTTGCCAGTGTAAAAGACAGCGCAAACTTGTTGCAGTCCTTTACACAACCTTTACGTTGGCTTTGCGCTGCTTTGCATTCGGTGTCGTAAGCTATCACTGTCGCAATGAGAGCCAAACAAGGCAAATGAGGAAAGACACTATGAAACATTCTACAGTGATTGCATTGGTATTCAGTAGTTTATTAGCTGCCACCAGTATCAGCAGTTATGCAGGTTCTGAGCGTGATCATGAAGGCCACGGCCCGGCCGCTGGTTTTCATATGAAAGCTCTCAAAGGGCTGGATTTAACCGATGCGCAAAAAGATCAGATTAAAACTCTGATGGAACAACACCGTGCCACTATGCCAAAGCGGGATGAACTAAAATCTGAAATGGATCAGTTAAAAGCTTTGGTGCAAGCTGATACTTTTGATGAAGCTGCAGTACGTGCTTTGTTAGAAGCCAAGCAAAAAGACAGGCTGGACCATGAAGTAGCCCGCGCGAAATTGCAGTTTGAGATCAACAAAGTGTTGACGGTGGAACAAAAAGCCAAGCTGGCAGAACGCCAGCAAAAATGGCATGAAAAGGCCAAAGCAAGAGCTGAAGCCAAGTCTTAATTTTTGGTGGTAAAACAACGGCAGTCTGGTGAAACAGGCTGCCGTTTTTTATTGATAAGGCCGTAGTTGC
>CAMLSF010000142.1 GCA_946482615.1 uncultured Chromatiaceae bacterium
TTATCAATTCGGCAGACTACAACAACCAAAAAAAGATATTCACCAACCAGCAAGACGCCTTTGACTGGCTAAAAAGTGTTGGTTTTGCTGTGGCTAGTCAATCAGCTTAAAATTTGAGGCTTGGTAAAAACGCACTTATAAAAGACAGTGGAGGCAGGTTAAGACTGCTGCTTCACTGATGTACATTAACGTGCGTTATTGAATTTGGTAGCAATGAGGCAAAACTGAGCGTTCAAAATCCGAGCCTATGCCACTACTTTCTGAATTCCGACACATAGCTTCCAATCTGTACTTCCAGAACCTGTTCCTCGTCCCACTTCCTGAGTGACAGATTGTACTCATTTTAGCAACACTAAAATCCCACATAGCACGCTGCCCCAAACCCATTTGTCTTAGCCTGAGCTGGAGAATTCTTCTGGCAATAACCAGTATAAGACTTATGTATTGAGCTTAGTTGGACATGGCTATTGGCAAAGGTTACAGAATGACTTACTCCACTGCAAAAAAAGCCCGCGACATCTCTGCTGCAGGCCTTTATACATCAATAGTTATTAGGCTTAACTGATTTTAAACTTTCCAACCAGACTAAACAGTACATCGGATAATTGCCGGATATCCGCTGATAACTTGTTGTTTTCTTTAGCCACGTCACCGGCTGCGCTGGCCTGGTCGTGCAATGCGTAGAGGTTTTTAGTGATCTCTTCCGATACCACGGCCTGCTCTTCTGTAGCCGCTGCTGTGCGAATGGCCATATCGTTGACTTGCACTGAGGACTGCATAATCAGATGGAACACCTGCTCTGCCTGGCCAAAATTAGCCACTGTTAAATCGGCATTTTGTTTGCCGCTGTTAATAGCCTGAGTCGACTCAGACACCCGGTTTTGCAGCTGTGAAATAATATCCTGAATATGATTGGTACTTTGCTGGGTGCGAGATGCAAGGGTTCTTACTTCATCGGCCACTACCGCAAAACCACGGCCTTGCTCACCAGCACGAGCTGCCTCTATAGCTGCATTTAACGCCAGTAAATTGGTTTGATCGGCAATACTGCGAATCACCTCAAGTACAGAACTGATGGTGCCTGAGCTTTTTTCCAAATCAGCTGAGAACCCCAAAGCCGCATCCACATCAGCGGTCAGTTTACTCATGCTGTTGGTTACTTTATCCACCACCTCCAGGCCAAGGCCGGCACTTTTACGTGCCTGATCAGATTCCTGAGCGGTTTCTGTCGCCACCTGCGCCATTTCCTTATTGGCTAATGTCATCTCGTGGACGGCGCTGACAATAGAATCGGAGGCTATATTCAACGAAGAAGTAATGGCGTTGGTTTTTACTGCAGAATCAGATAACTGAGTCGTTAACTGGCTTAGCTGGCTGGCTTGCTGCAAAATTGCGGCAATCATGCTGCACTGATTGGCAATAAAACTATTGAACTGCAGAGCTAAATCAGCAAATTCATCTTTACTGGTAATCTGAAGGCGCGCTGTTAAGTCACCATCACCTGAAGCTATTTCGGCCAGACGCTGAGTCAGCGCATTAATTTGGCGGGTTAAATCCCGTGGGCCTTTATAACTGAACCAGCCAGAAATCAGTAACAAGATAAAAGTAAAGCCATAGGTCAGGGTGTCAAATAACTCTACTTTTTCATGTAATTTCGTTTGTTCCTGCTCTGATAACTCTAAAGCAACCTCGCCCGCCAGGTTTAGTATTTTGCGAAGCGCTGCAAAAGTAGTTTCTTCAGTCGCTAACAAAGAACTCAAGTCACTACCAGTTGGGGCGTTAAACACCGCCAACGCACTTTGCTGCCAGCTTTGATAGCTAGCGTCAAAATCGGAAAATTTTGTTGAAATTTCAGGATAAGCCGACAATAGCCCTAAATATTCAGCAAAACGTTGTTTGACCTGAGCTGCATTTTCATCAAAGTCGGTACGCGCTTCGGCATTCGTGGTCACGCTGTAATGAGTCAAAGCCAGTTTTGCCTGGTATAAATCGCGGTCAGCGTTTAATACGGTTGACGTGGCAGGCAAGAAATTCTCAGCTTCAATTTTTAAAGCCCTCTCTTGCAGCTGGTTAAGGTAACTAAATAGCAGGATCACTACCACCAAAGTGATAGCCATCAATGCTGTAGGAATACTGCTTTTCACCCGAATACTATTAAAGTTCATATCAGCCACCATTTAAACTACCGATTTTATCATTTATATCATATTTAAAATCAATTTAATATCGTTTTTATCAATTTTGTTTTCTACGCATTGTGCATGCAAGCGCGATAAACACAAATTCAATCGGATCTGGGGCCTAACAACTACCTGGGCGACGAAGCACAATACCTGGGGGTAATAAGAGAAAGGAGTCCATTAAAGTCAGAGCCAGGGCAGGCTTTTAAGGTCCATTTGCAGCTATGTAGTCAATCAGCAAACCTGCTGCCATGGGATAGCAGCAGTGCTCAGCTAGAATGTTATTACAAAAATTAATTGGGCAGTGTGGCTATTGACTGGCATCAATAGCCACACTGCCTCAGGGAGTAGACCTGTCTGAAAATGCTAAACAAGGCGGATTCAGAGCCTGTCCGCAGGCCCACAAACAGGTAACTTTTGCATTTCCTGCTCTGTGGCGCTGTCATTACATTCACCAATAATGCGCTCGTAACCATGTTCAAAACTGCTGTCGAGTTCAAAGTAGCCTTCTTTGCAAAACTGTTTTGTTTCCATCAGTTCGGCCAGTTCGTCGTATAAAGGGCCTTCACCTGGTTCTTTGTCATAACGGTCTGCATTGGCAGGCCGGGCTCGCCTTTGCATGGCGCGCTCCTCTGCCATACGCTGCATCATCACCTTTTGCTCTATTTGCATAGGACGGCCTTTGCGATAGCTGAATTGTTTGCTTTGATCCGGATGCACACAGGCTTTAAATACTGCCTTTGCTTCAGAGCGCTTGTGGGGTGTTGAAGAACATCCGGCAAGAAGCACAACAACACTCATAAGCCCTATCCAATACTGTGGTTTCACCTGACTATTTTCCTTTTACTAAGCAGTTGAGCTGCATGAACGCTTTGGATTTGAATCAACCAGACTCTGGCTAAACTATTAGGTTCCTTGTAACACAAAATAACCCCGATGAGCAGCCAAAAAAACAGCCACCCGCAGGTGGCTGTCTTGACATACTCAGAGCAGGCTCAGGCAGAGGTTAACCAAATAACCAACCCAATACAGCGTTAATCACCGAAATCACCCACTGTACTACCGCATTACCTTTGCTGTCTTTTACTTCAATGCTGTAGCTGACAGTAGTGCTGACCCCCAAAGAGTCTGTCGCTTTGATGCTGAATTTAAGTTCAGGCTGATGTTTAGCGTTCAGTTTCTTTTTCAGTGTCAGTTGACCATTTTTAAAGGTCAGGTATTTGTTAGTGTCAATCAGCTCAAGGCTTTGAATACTGGTGTTGTTGCCTGTCGCTTCTGCTTTGACTGTCGCCAGCAAAGTACCAGGACGAATGTTATCGGAAATAACAGCTGGTAAACCTTCTAAGCTAATAACAGGTAACTCAGGTAAATTATTCAGTTGCACTTCAATGCGGGCAGGTTCAGACACCAGGCCTGTTTCAGTTTCTGCTGTCAGCTCAAAACGCAGCACCTGACGGCTTTCAAAATCCAGTTCTGCGCCAGCTGCTACCACTAACTGGCCGTTGGCATTAACACTGAATAAGTCCGCCTGCTCACCTGATAACTGGTAACCGGTAATAGTTACCGCAGAGCTGGTCACAATTTGGCCTACCACAGTGCCAGCGGCGGCTTGCTCATCCAGCAGGAAAAACTGGTCTTCCACTACCGGCCTGGCAAAATACACCGACATTACCATAGGATCGTGATCCGAAGAGCGGAATGGGCCAGGCGCATAGAAGTTGGCTTTGGCGACTTCAGATTTAAACTCTTCGTTGTAGTCCAGGATCACAGGTTCATCAGCGTTGATGGCCCACTCTGTCACTTCGGCCACGCGGTTTTTAATTTCACCTGCGGCAAATACATGGTCCAGCGTACCTGACTCGCCATTAAACAAGTAAGAGCTCAGCTTATTGCCATGCAGCTGCTGGCTCACCTGCACATAACCTGAATCGTTCATAGCGCGGATTGGGTCTTCCTGCATATAGGCATTAAAGTCACCGACTATCACGCTATTGTCTGTTTCTACACCTGTTGGATAACCGGCCAGCCAGTTGCCCATTGCAGTTGCAGCCTGCAGACGTAACCCATTCCAGCAGCCCTGACCGTCGCCTGAGTCAATATTGGCCAGATCCGTTTTATCACTTGGGCAGCTACCTTTGGATTTTAAGTGCACCACAGTCAAATTCAGCAGTTCACCGGATTGCTGCAGTTTAAAGCTCTGGCTGATTAAAGGTCTGTTGCCGTAATCAAAAGGAGCTGCGTTGCCAATAGCGGCTGTGCCTGCCTGTACCACTTTGTCTTTGCGATAAATGATCGCTGAGGTGATTTCATCCGTGCCCACTTTAGCTACGTTAAAATCAACAAAAGCCCAGAGATCAGCGCCCGCTTTTGCATTTAAACCACGCACTAAATCGGCAATAGCAGATTGCTCCGCAAAACCGTCGTTTTCAATTTCCAGTAAACCCACTAGATCCGCGTTCATCGCAGAGATAGCGGCAATAATTTTGTCGCGTTGTTTAGCAAATTCAACAGCAGTTGAAGCACCACGAGAGGTTGGGAAACCATTGCCTGCACCGTCACCGTTGAAGTAGTTCAGCACATTGATGCTGGCAATACGGTAATCGCCTTTGCTGATCGCAGGTTGCTCAGTGCGTGGATTGCTGCTGACAAATACAGGTTCAGTTAATGGGTGAACCCGGTATTTGCTAAAAGCATAACCAAGCACGGCGTCAAAAGGTAAAACTTCATCGCCAACCCGCACTGTATTGGTAGCTGATAAACCAGGAGCCGGATACACGGTATCTTTATTTTGCAGGTTAGAGCCGTCGTCCAGCACCAGCTTGTTCAGGCTGTTGGCTGCCATCACAGCTTTAGCTGCATCACCGGGCAATGCAATTTGTGTTGGCTGATACAAACGCTCAGACGACAAGCCAAGCTCATTGTAACGGCCTAAACCATAGTTATCCGTCACGACCAGAGGCTCAGCTACACGCACTTTCATGCCTTCAAGGGCTTCAAACTGAGTTAAACTGGCCACAGGTAAAGTCACAGGCACAGCAGCTATAGCTTCACCTGCACCACAAGAGGTTAAATCCACCAGTTTTGCCAGTTGAGTCTGACCAAAAGACTCTTCCACCACAGCACTGACACGAACCTTGTCGCCGACTACTGCGGCTTTGCCGAACAGGTTGTCGTAGACAAACACAGCTTCAGAGGTGTTCGCATTCAGATCCTGATCCGCAGCTTCTTCCTGAATAAAGAAACCTTTTAAACCTGTGCTCTCCTGAAAACTTGCGGTGACAACAGCTTCAACTGTGACTGTCTTGCCTTTAAGCTGTGACTCCTCTGTCTCGCCCTGAATTGCAGAAATCAGCGTGGTTGGATCACCACATTGGCCATGTACATAAACAGGTTCTTCCGGTGTGCCTGAACCTGAACCGTTGTACTTGCCAATATCGCTGAAATCATCCTGAGCAAACTGGTCGTACTGTAATGACGGGTCAAACAGATCGCTGATGATAGTATCGCCACTGGTGACTGAAGTTTTGCGTCTTAAGCTTTTATCAACAGTAGAAACGCCGCCGGCAGTCCAGGCGCTGCCCGGATCAAAGCCCACCTGACCAAAAGAATCAATCACCTGATCGCCTTTGGATAACACCAGTGCATCATCACCGTTGTACCAGGATGAGCTATTAAGCAACTGAGCTTTGTCTTTCATTGCAGCAACAGCATTGCTGTTGGCAATCACATAGACAGCACCTGGTGCTAGCGTGCCGGTTAAGTTAATAGTGGTAGCTGCTGTAGTGTTACCATTAAAAAACATTTGCAGTTTGTACTGGCTTAAGTCGAGGCTATCAGAACTCAGATTCACCAGTTCTATGGCTTTGTTATTGGACGAGCCTTCGACATATTCAGAGATCAGTAATTCGGCATGCAGTTGTGGACTGAGTGCCAACGCCACAGCGGCGGCACATAGATTTTTTATGCTCATGGAGTTCACTTTTTGGGTTATTTATAATTTTAACGGGTAAACATTAGAGGTTAACAATGTTACAGGCATATTAATAAACCAAGGAATTTATTTAATCAATCGCAAAATTTGCTGCATCCAACTGAGTTCAGCAGAGATTCATCGTTATTTTTAAACTTTTTGGTAAACCAACGGAACAAAGCCAACAGAGCTTGTGTCAGAGCCATTGCATGAGAACTCCTCCCGGAGTGAGAGAAGTAGTACACGACAGGGAATATTATTAAAAAGCGCTACACCGGAGCTCAATACATGATGATCACTATCCATAATCGTATTTTGGCTTTTTTAGATCTGGCACACTGCCAGTACAAAGTCGAAGGCAATACCATCACCACTTCCTCTGCAGTGCTGGCCTTTACTGCTGATCATTTATCTATCAGGCGTGAAGGCAAACCTGAACGTTTAATGCCTTATGAAAAGTTGAATATGGATAAAATTTTGTTTTTACTGACAGCCCAGGCGGATAAAACACCCACACCTTAAGGTGTAAAATCGTCTCTTTGTTACCGCTGGTAAGTAAAGCGTAAGAAAATAGCTTTTAAGCTGACTCCGGTTGAAATCGCTTAGTTGGAGTCAGTTGATGAATTTTCGTTCCCTTGCGCTACTCACTTTTGTACTATCTTGGCTCTGTTTTATCTCCCCTTTTCGTCCTGTAGCTGCAGAACATCTTCAGTGCTGTCAGCCATAAGTAGTGGCCCGTTCCGGAGAATAGGATGATCAAAATATTATGAGCAGAATACTGCTGGTCGAAGACCATGAACGCTTAAGTGAACTGGTATGCACTGCTTTGCACAGAGCCGGTATAGCCACTGACGCATTTTCCGACGCAAAATCAGCCTTAGGGGCCATGCAGATCCAACCTTATGAATTATTAATTCTCGACAGAGGTTTGCCCGATGGCGACGGTCTGGATCTGCTGCGACGACTTCGCATGGAGCGGCGTAACTTACCTTGCCTGGTACTGACGGCACGTAATGCTTTGCATGACCGCATAGATGGCCTGGAAAGTGGCGCAGATGACTACCTGAGCAAACCTTTTGCGATGGACGAACTGGTGGCCAGGGTCAGAGCTTTACTGCGACGCCCAAGCCTGCTGCAACTCAATGATCCCGAATACTGTGGCACCCGCCTGTGTCTGCACTCCGCCTCTGTGCATTATGGTGTGCAAAGCTGCCTGCTGGCTCCTGCAGAACTACAAATTTTGCAAACCCTGATGCAGGAACAAGGTAAAACAGTACGCAGGCAAAAGCTGGAGCAAACGGCCTGGGGCTTAACAGATGCCGTTACTCCAAACGCATTGGATGTGGCACTGCACAGGATCAGAAAAAAACTCAGCGCTATAGGCTCTCCACTTGTTATAAACAATATCAGAGGCTTAGGTTATGCTATCAGTCAATCGCAAACGTAATCTGACCTTTCGTTTAATCATCACTTTTATTGCCGCTTTAGCTCTGACTCTGACCAGTATCCTCTTTTATATTTTTGTACTGAATCCTAACCTGATACTGCAACGTACTCTGGATAAACAAATCCATTACTTGAGTGAAGAAATTTTACCGGATGCACAGGGCAGACCTGGAGCCAAAGTTTTTGACGCAGAATATGACTGGGTGTACAAGGTCCTGAGTTCCGAATTGTTGTATCAAATCACCGACCATCAGGGGGTGATTTTGCTGCAATCTACGGCGGATGCAGGGCCTCTGTTTAAGCACATCAACCAGCAATTTTCCACAGAAAAACGCTTGTTTACCGTAACACATCAGGACTTGTTGTATCACGTCAATACAGCGCCTTTGCCTGACTACCCAGGTTATTATGTACAGGTGATTGGCAGTGACCGGCTGATGAGTGTTTTCCAACTGACCAATCTCAAGCCTCTGTCCGTCGTCGCTGTGCTGGTCACCCTGCTTTGTTTATTGCTGATCAGTCTGGTGGTCTGGTTGACCATAGGTTATATGCTCAGGCCGTTAAAAAAGGCGTCCGCCACCGCAGCGCAAATTGAACCTCATAGCCTGACTCAAAGGCTGGATACCCAAAAATTACCTGAAGAAATATTGCCACTGATCACGGCTTTTAATCAGACGCTGGACAGGCTGGAAAAAGGCTTTAAAGTGCAGCAGGAATTGCTGACCACCACAGCACATGAACTAAAAACCCCTCTGGCATTGTTAAGGGGGGAAATTGAGATGGCGGAAGACTTTCCTAAACGCGGGCTGCTACTTAAAGATATCGATCAAATGGCCCGCTTAATTCATCAGTTGCTGCATTGGGCCGAAGCCAGAGAAAGTCAGAATTATCAGTACCAGTCGTTGTATTTAAGTGATGTGGCAGAAGAAGTTGTGTTGTATTTAAACCGGTTGGCTGTGCTTTTTCAGGTACAGATCCGGATTATTGTGCAATCAGAAGCGTCATTGTTGTATGCCGATCGCAGCACTTGTTTTGTACTTCTGAAAAACTTACTGGAGAACGCTATCCATCATGCCCCCAAGGAGTCTGTGATTGAACTTAGCATTTCTGAGTCAGGGATCAGTGTCCGCGATTATGGTCCGGGCATAGCGCCTGAGCATTTACCCTGGCTTTTTACCAAATTCTGGCGTGGGCCGCAGCGGCGACATCAGGGTGCAGGCCTTGGGTTGGCTATTTGTTATGAAATCGCCACTACCCACGGCTGGCAACTGATCGCCAGCAACAGCTCACCCGGAGCCTGCTTTTCGCTGCAAACCAGTCCGGTTTCAGGCCATTAATGCAACGTCGGCGATAGGTCCGGACAGAAGCTGGTGCTCAATAAAGTGTTTTAATTGCTCTGCAGCCTGCTCAGGTATGACTTGCAATAAAAAATGTGGCGCATCCAGTCGAATCAGCTGCATCGCAGGTTGCAGTTGCAACAAGGTTTTCGCATTAAAAGCCCAAATCAGTCTGTCCTGCCCTGCCTGCAGATACATCAGAGGCAGAGTTAAAGTCGCAAATTCCTCCAGAACATCCACCTGCAACACTTGTTTAGCCCGGTGTTTGATCACCTGCTCAGGCACCATAGTCAGAGCTTTTTCCAGTAAAGCAGATAACCCGGTGCTGGCATAACGCCCCTGTAACCATAATACAGTCCAGTGGTGCACCAGCTCATTCCACGGCAGTTTATCGACGGCACCGGCAAGCCCTTTGAGCGCAGGTAAAGGGTT
>CAMLSF010000143.1 GCA_946482615.1 uncultured Chromatiaceae bacterium
CTGGAAGTTATGTTACTGCTTTGCGGGCGACTCTAAAGGTCGCCGCTACAAAAACAGCTGGTTTTGCTGCAACAACGCCAGCGGAGCGTTTTACGCCTCACTGCAAAGGGGCGTTTTTTATTTATGGTCAGGCCCTTTTGCCACAATAGCTTAGCGCCTAAGATAAGCCACTTTAAATAGCTTTTAAGTTCTTGTTATGGCACTCCAACTTATCTCTCCAGACCAATGGCACACTCAGGCCTGGAAAAATGGCGGCGGAATTACGCATCAACTCGCCCGTTCTGACGACCAAAGCGGCATGCGCTGGCGTGTTTCTATAGCCGAAGTCGCCAGCGACGGTCCTTTTTCCCGTTTTGAACAAATCGACCGCATTATTATGCTGCTGCAAGGCAATGGTTTTTGTTTGCATGGGGCAAAAGAGCAGGCAGTTGTGTTGGATAAAGCTTTACAGCCTTTTGCTTTTGCCGGTGAAACCGAAATTGACTGCACCTTAATAGCAGGGCCTGTGCGGGATTTTAATCTGATGACCAGGCGTGCTGATGTCAAAGCCAGTTTGCAGGTATTGTCTGTGACTGCTCCCTTGTCTTTGCAACTGGCCAATGAATCTTTGTTATATCTGGCTTCCGGTCAGCTTCAGCTAAGTTTCAAAGAGCAGAGTTATCAACTGGACGCAGGGCAAAGCTTGTTATGTGCGGATGAGGCAGGGGAGTTGCAGATAAAAGCCAGTGCAGAGCCCTGTCAGTTGGTGTGGATTAGAATTTTGTAGCAGTTTGCTACTGAATTAAAACGCTTTCGCCGTTGGCGAGCCGCTTTCTTTTGCGTCGCCAAAAGAAAGTGGCGCAAAGCAGAAAAGTGCAGGAGCACTTTTCAACAGCTGAAAGCTGGACCAAAGGTTGAATTACATGGATGTAATTCATAAAAGGCTGTTGTGCAACTCGTTCGTCGCTACCGCTCCTCGCTCAAACACTCCTCGTCTTAAAACCTTGGCCACCCATTTTTGAACGGCTTGCGGCTAAGGGGGAAAAGAGGTAGCTTCGTTTTATATTGATTTAACTGACACGGCCATTGATTAAAAGTAGTGGCTACATGTAACTACAAGAAGGTTTTTATGTCCAAACAACATTCCCCTGGCTTTCTGGCTGTGGTCGACGATGCCAAAAGCAGAGTGAAAGAATTGACTATTGCTGATTTGCAGCAGTTTCCTACCCCTTATGTGCTGGTCGATGTGCGGGAGGATTTAGAGTGGCTGGCCGGGCATTTGCCTGCTGCTATTCATTTGGGCAAAGGTGTGATTGAACGGGATGTGGAAAAAGCAGTGCAGGACAAACAACAAACGCTGATTTTGTATTGTGGTGGTGGTTTTCGTTCGGCATTAGCGGCCGATATGCTGCAGAAAATGGGTTATCAGGATGTCTGGAGTCTGGCGGGGGGTTATACAGCCTGGGTCAATGCAGGTTTGCCTTTGACTAAGCCGCAAGTCTGAGATGAAGCGAAATAAGAGGGACGGGATAAACCCGTCCCGCAGCGTATTATTTCAGTAAAGATTCAGTCAAATGTGGGCGCATGCCTTTTAACATAGCACCTAAGAGTTTTGGACTGGCTGCTACAATATTGCCGCTGCGCAGGTAGTTGTTGCCACCAGCGAAGTCGCTGACCAAACCACCGGCTTCACGTAAAATCAGCTCGCCTGCAGCGAAATCCCACGGCTTTAAACCAATTTCCCAGAAACCATCAAAACGGCCTGCTGCGACATAACATAAATCCAGCGCTGCTGAACCGGTACGACGTACGTCTGCAGCCTGAATCATCAGAGTTTTAAAGGTTTCGGTGTAGGCATCTAAATGATGTTTGTGTTTAAACGGAAAACCTGTCGCCAGAATAGCACCGCTTAAATCAGGTAAATTGGTGGTACGGATACGACGGCCATTAAGTTGAGCGCCTGCACCACGGGATGCAGTGAAAACTTCACCACGTAATGGGTCAAAAACCACGGCCTGATCCAGTTTGCCCTGATGACGCAGAGCTATGGATACAGCAAAGTGAGGAATGCCTTTGATAAAGTTGGTGGTGCCATCAAGCGGGTCGATGATCCACTGGTAATCGCTATTGTTGTTGCCATATTCGCCGTTTTCTTCACCGATAATATCGTGATCCGGGAATGACTTACGTAAAACATGCACTATGGCCTGTTCTGCTTCTTTATCGATGTTGGTCACAAAGTCATTGGTGCCTTTCTGAGTCGTCTGAACTAAGTCCATCTGACCACAAGCTTTAGCGATGACATTACCTGCGCTGCGGGCAGCACGAATTGCGATGTTTAACATCGGATGCATAACGATTACCTTATTGTATAAAGAACAGTCAAAAGAGCGGCGCGTATTGTAGCGGCTGACAAGAAAAAGTAAAGACAAATCCCATGTCTGACAGCGGAAAGTACGACCATGTTGTCATACTTTTGTCATCGGCCAGGCTTAGAGTGAGCGCCACCTCTTTACAGGTCCAATATCAAGTGAGCTAAGCCAATGAAATCTGTGTTGTATCTGATGCGCCATGCCACGGCTGATGTTCGAAATTCGCAGGTGGATGAAGCCGATCGTTGCCTGAATGAAAAAGGCCGGTTACAGGCGCGCCGCGTGGCGGCTTTTATGCAAAAGCAGGGGTTGATACCGGATCGTATCTTTTGTAGTCCACATACCAAAGCCATGCAAACTGCAGCTTTAGTCCGTAAAGATTTGGCGGTAAAAGTGCAGGTTGAAGAGTGGTCCTGTTTATTGCCCTCTGTGGCTGCAGCTGAAGCAAAAACTTATCTGTTCAGCCAGTTACAAGACAATGAAGCTGTATTGTTGGTAGGGCATGAGCCTGAGCTGGCCTTGCTGGTGAACGAGTTATTGGGCCTGGATAAAATTTTCCTTGAATTGAAAAAGGCTTCTCTCACTTGTCTTGAATTAGATCTGGCTGCGACTGTTCCGGTACGTTTAGCCTGGTCTGTGCCAGCAAAGTTTATGTGATAGGAACAGATAAAAGCGAACAGGGCACAGACCAGCATAAGTTCAATAAATTCACTTGAATTGCGAATCATTCTTGTTTAGTCTGTGCGCCTTTGTTGCTGCTTTGAGGCTGTTATGTTGTCATTACGCTCTCCTTCGTTATTAGCTATTGCTGTTTTTACTGCGTTAAATTCAATACCTGCTTATGCCCAACAGTCAGATCAAGAACATTCTGATAAACAGCTAGTGGACAAAGAACTGGAAGTGATAGAGGTCAAAGGCCGGGCTCAGACTTTATACCGGGCGTCGCAAAGCAGTGTAGGTACCAGAACAGAGACAGACTTAGAGCTGATCCCACAAAATATTCAGGTGTTGCCTGAAGCGCTGATCCGTGATCAGGCGGCGCGTCAGGTGACCGATCTCTACCGCAGTATGAGTGGCGTCAGTGCTTTTAGTTACTCAGGTGTCACTTTTCGTGGTTTTCGTCAGGATGAAATTTTATATGACGGTGTGCGGGGCGACCCCTTTAATGGTTTTGCTGTACCTCAGTTGTTTAATGTGCAGGAAGTACAGTTACTCAAAGGCAGCAGCGGCGCTTTATATGGCAGCGGCGCGCCCGGTGGTTTAATTAACTATGTGACTAAAAAGCCACAACGTACGGCGAAAAACCAACTGGAATTAGGTGTAGGTAATGATGATTTTTGGCAAGGCTCGCTGGAACTGAGTGGCCCACTAACCGAGCAACAAGCCTACCGTTTTGGTTATTACCGTGATTCAGAGCAGCCGTTTCGCTGGAATACCAAAGTTGAAAACGAAATTCTGGATCTGGGTTATCTGATTGATATCACAGACAGCACCAGCCTGACGCTGCAATACAACACCTTAACTCAGGATTATCAGGGCGCTCGTTTACGGGGTGTACCTACAGATGATCAGGGCAATTTCCTAGCTGACCGGGCCTGGAACCATAACGAAGCCACAGATTTCCAGTCGTTAGACGCTGATGTCTGGCAGGTTAGGGCAGACCATGAGTTTAACAGCAACTGGCGCACCGATTTGACCTGGCGTCATTACGACAATACGGAATTGCAAAACTACCACGAACCATACTGCAGCTATGACACAGATGGCGATGGGGTGGTGGATTATTGCCGTCGTCAGTTCAGGGATCAGCGCCGCGAAAATACCGCAGACAGTATCACCTGGAACAATATAGTGGAGTTCAGCACAGCGGGTTTAAACCACCAGTTGTTAATTGGTGCTGATACCATGACGCAGGACTCGTACTTTTTAGGCCGCAATGTAGCGCCTATAGAGCAGGGAGGGAAGGCGACAGGTATTAGCCTGAGAAATCCTGTGTATGGCCTGACCTCAGCTGCTGATTATGATATCGACAGCATCAAATCTACTCCGACCGACACTACAGCTGTGCGTCAGGGTTTTTATCTGCAGGACCAACTGGATTTAACCGCCAGCTGGAATTTGTTGCTGGGTGTGCGCTGGGATAGTTTTGAAGACAAAAACAATGTGGCCTCGTCCAAAGTGGATGGCAACGACAGCTCCTGGCGTCTGGGTTCTACTTATCAGCTGACCGACTGGGTACGTTTGTATGCACTCAAAGGCACAGGCTTCAGCCCACAGGCAACAACATCTCAGGTACCGGAAGTGGGTGGCCCTTTTGAAGCTGAGCAGTCCAGTATTATCGAAGCGGGCGCACGTTTTTCTTTGCTTAATGATGCAATCCGCCTGAATGTGGCCACCTATGAAATGATCAGAAATAACATACTGCAGGCGGACCCCCGTGGGGATGTCGGCGGTGACGGCCGGGACGATCAAATCGCTTTGGGTGAAGTGAAAAGTAAAGGTGTGGAACTGGACTTGTTAGGGGATTTAACCGACTCCTGGGTGCTGAACCTGAACTATGCCTACAACGATACCCGTATTGTTGAAAGCACCAGCGCTATTACCAATGCTGTGGGTGACAAATTCGCCAATGCACCACAACATCAGATAGGGCTGTGGAGCCGTTATGAGCTGGACAGTATCAACTCCGCCATAGCAGCTGGTATGGATTATGTCAGTGAGCAATTAAGTATTGATGGTCAGCATGTGAAATCCTACACCGTCTTTGATATGAGCTGGCAAAGCCGCTGGCAGCAATGGTTGTTTCAGGCCAATCTGAAAAACCTCTTTGATAAAACCTATGCCACAGCTGGTTTTATTGAACGCACCGGGCACTTTCCTGGTGAACCACGCCGGTTAATAGTGACCGCCAGTTATCAGTTCTGATAGAAGCTGCCGATGAGCAATAAAGACTGGTTTAAGCTACATTCTTTTGCTGGCTTTGCCTTTGGCATTTTGATGTTGCTGGTTTGTCTGACCGGCACGCTTGCTGTGGTCAGCCATGAAATTCAGTACCTGTCGGATCAAAAATACCGGGCCTTGTCTGAACGACAGGGCCCTGTGCCCTGGCAGGTGCTGGAGCAGAATTTAGCCAAAGCTTATCCCGACTTTCAGATCAGCAATGTGCAGGTGCCAGAGCAATGGTATCTGGCGGGTGCTGTCAGTCTGAATAAAACCAGTTTAAATGCAGGCTCTGAATTTAAATTTGTTTATTTTGATCCCGCGTCCGGTGCTTTAACAGGTGAAGGCCCATGGGGCACAGTGTCGCGTTTTTTGCGTAATATTCATATGTACCTGTCGCTGGGTTCTGTTGGCAAAATTGTGGTGACCAGCTTAAGTTTTTTGCTGCTGATTATTTTGATCAGTAGTTTTTATGTGTACCGGCAGTGGTGGCGCAAAGGCTTTCAATTGCCGTCCGGCGCTCAAGCGTCCAGCCGCACTTTTTGGTCGGACTGGCATAAATGGACAGGCGTCTGGTGCTGGGGCTTTATCCTGTTGATGTTTCTGACCGGACTTTGGTATTTCACCGAACACTTTTTGCTGAAGTTTAAAGTGGAGCATTATCCAAAAGCGCCGAAGCTGGAGCAGGCTATTACCCACAAAGCTTTGTCTTTAACCGAATTAATGCAGGCGGCGCAAAAAGCCAGGCCTGAGCTGGATATCAGAGCTTTGAACTATCCGTTGTCGGACCAGGCCCCTGTGCTGGTAACTGGTCAGGATGACACGCTGCTGGTGCGCGACAGAGCCAACCGCATTTATCTGCATCCGGTGACAGCGCAAGTGCTGAAGATCCAAAAAGGCAGCGAGTTAAAACCTGTGGCCTATCTCTCCGATATGGCCGACCCTTTGCATTTTGGTAACTTTGCCGGGCTTGGGGTTAAGCTGCTGTATTTTGTGTTTGGGCTGGGGTTTAGTTTTTTAGTAGCTGGTGGGCTTTGGATGCACTGGCTGCGTACCAAAAGACAACAACCACAATTGATGCGCACTTTAGGCTGGACTGGTGCTGTTTCGTCCATCTTAGTGATCACAGCTTTAGTGGTGACTTCAGCGCAGTTTTCACAACGTGAAGTGGAAAACCTGCCTTTATCACCGCAACTGGGATCATTAGCCACACCTTAAATATCAGCTGTTGCTGTCGAACCTACAGGTAGTTTCAGCCGGGCTATAGCTCCGCCTTTTGGCCTGCTGATACGCAAAAAAGTACCGCCATGCTGATGCGCCACCCTGGAGACTATCGCAAGGCCAATACCATGATGGGATAAGCCATCCGGGCTGGGTTGCTGATTGCTGTGCCAGCCAGCACCATCGTCGCAGATATCAATCAGGCAATCATGGTCCTGCAGGCTCAACTCAATCCAGACTCTGGTATGGCAATACCGCAAAGCGTTACTTAATAAATTGGATAAAGCACGCTGCAGCAGTTTTTCATCGGCCTGAATGCTGATCACAGGCCCGGCAACAAGCTCTATCTGATGTTCTGTGTTGGCCGAAAACTTCTCGATCATTTGTTGCAGCAGCTGCGACAGTGGCACCTGACTCAGTTGCAGATCGGAGCGGAAATCCTGCTGGGCCAGACGCAGATAATCGTACACATTGTCTTCTATTTCCTGCAGGTTACGACAGACCTGTGCATACTGAGCTGCACTGATATTCGACTCCAGACTCAGCATAATAAAACGCATCCGGGCCAGCGGCGTTTTAATGTCGTGACAGACGGTATCGGCCATTTCCCGTTGCAGTGAATTTAAGTCGGCTATGGTTTGATTCATCCGGGTCAGAGACTGGGCTAAAGGCTGCAGGTAAGACTTGGGGCTCAGCTGAAAAGCCGGCAGATGACCCAGTTTTATCTCCTGCAAAGCATTCATTCTTAAGGTTTCTACATCGCGGAACAGATTGCGGCTGAGCCAGAATAAACACAAAAGCAGCAGCAAAATAAACACATGGGCCAGATCGATACTGAAATCCGTGCCGTCCGGTAAATTCAGCTGGCTTAAACACAACAACTCACCTTCTGGCATTTCACTGCACATAGAAGCATTGCCCTGACTGTCGCGCATCACTTCGACGGCATAAATAAAATTCGGCTGAGGTTGCCACATGCCGGCCGGGTAGGTGACAAACAAGCTGTCTGTGCAGTCGTCAGTTTCAGATAAACGGCAATTCAGTGTGCCTTGCTGACTAAACTGATGCACATGCTGCAGCATAGTTTGGGCTGCATCGGCTAAATCATCGCGCTGATAAACCCAGCTATAGAGCTGATTCAGGCTGAAAAACAGCAGCAGTACCACCAGCACTATGCCAAGGTAAAAACGCAGCAGGGTAGAACTCATGGCTGTGACTCCGTGGTTTCAGCGTAACTGATACGGTACCCCTGACCCCAAACCACCTGCACATTCCAGCGATCATCCACAGCCTGCAATTTACGTCTTAGCCGCGAGGCCCGGCCGTCCATGGTTCTGTCTGTGCCATCGTATTCGCGGGTCAATTGCTCCCGGAACAAACGTTCACGGCTGACGGCAATGCCATAGTTGTCCAGTAAGGTCAGCAGCAATTGCAATTCGGCATTGGTCAGGCATATATCCTGGCCTGCCAGCACCACATGGCCTGACACTCTGTCTACTGTTAAATTATGCTGTTTCAGTAAAGGTTGTGGATCGGCGCTGGCGTGTTCCGGCGGCAAAAAAATGCGGATTTTGGCCAATAAAATACGGGGATCCAGTGGCTTGAGCAGATAATCCTGCGCGCCCAGCTCCAGTCCCTGCAGCACAGAGGCTACAGAGGTTTGTGCCGTCATAAACAAGATTGGGCCTTTAAATTGCTGGCGGATTTGCTTCACTAAATCAAAACCACTGCTGCCGGGTAACATCACGTCGCAGACTATTAAATCAAAGCCTTGTGCCAGTATCAGTTTTTTGGCTTTGAGCGCATTACCACAGCTGCTGACCTGATAACCTTCAGATTGCAAAAAATCGACCACAAGGCGGGATAATTCCAGATCATCTTCGATCAATAAAATCTGCTGCATCAGGGATTACCCCAGCTATTGCGGCTGCGTTTGAGTAACTGATCGCTGGCATTCAGGTCTACTTGCAGCACTTTAACCCGGCGTTCGGCCACCAGTTCGCCTGTGGCCTGATCACGCAGCTCAAAACTGGTGTGTTCTGTCAGTTCCAGCTGCAACTGCTGACTGATGCTGTGGGCGCATAACAACGGGCTGGGGTCGGCTTTTTTATACAGACAAGCCTTGTTGTGCTGCTGCCAGCTGATCTGGAGCTTCAGTACACAGACTTCATGCGCATGATGCAGGCAGAGCCTGGGTTGCAGGCTGAACTCTTGTGCTGTGACTGGTAAAAGCAGACTGATCAGCATAAAAAGCAAAGCTAAAGTACGAAGTGCCATCTTCTTGTCCGCGTTTTGTCTGGTTATTTTTCTTTGTTGTCTCGCATGAATAGTGCAGTGAAAAGCTGTTTTGGTAAAGCAGGGCTTTGTGTTTCACAAAGCCCAGACAGGTCAGAACTGGTATTTCACTTCCACACCATAAGTACGGGGCGCGTTTAACGAGGTGATAGGTGTACCCAGCGTATCGGCGGCGAAACCTCCTATACCGCCTGTCGTTTCATGGTCCGCCAGATTTTTACCCCAAAGTGCCAGTTCCCACTGATCATCACTGCTGCTCCAGCTTAAGCGGGCATTGATATTTTTGGTATCGGCAAAATACACCGGGATAGTTTTGGCAATGTCCAGTATATCCGGGTCGTCCGCTCTGGTATTTTCTTCATAGAC
>CAMLSF010000144.1 GCA_946482615.1 uncultured Chromatiaceae bacterium
TTGCCGCCAGTGGTGTCCACTGTACTTAAGAAGTTCACCGGCAGATGGTTATAGACTGCATCTTTGTAAATACCAAAGTCGCCTTTTCTTAAGGCTTCGATCTGGGCTGGTGGCGCATCAAATGGATCTACCCCTGTTTGTTTCTGCAAAATACCAGCAGCAGTGGTAAAGGGTTGATAGGACACCGCATCTTTTGGCTGATAACCTTTGATCGAACCATAAGTGACACGAAGCGTGCTGTTGGCGTCAGCATACACAGCTTTGCCATTGGCTTTGTTAAAGGCAATGATGGCTTCCATCACCACAGGACGGGCCACGGCTAACTTGCCTTTATGCTCTTTTTCGGCATTTTCTAATGCGATATCAGTGTCATACATAGCCACGGCGTACTGGATCAGTGGATCTGTACTTTCTTTAAACTCATCAACCGATTTCCCCATCCAGGCCAGACGTTCGACTTCATCCGACAAGGTAGTCGCCTGATACAAACCTTCAAGCTTAGTGCGAAGCGCTGCAACATCCAGCTCTGCAGAGCCTATACCAAAATAACCGTCCAGAGATTTCAGACGCTGATCTGCAGGTAATTTGGCGTAATGTTGCAGGAAATGCAGCATCAGCTCCTGTTCCACTTTGGCATCAAAACTGCGGGATAAACGTTTCATACTGGCAGAAAAACGTTCCAAATCACGGTCCTGGTAGCCTATTTCACGCTCTGCATCTGGTTTCTGTTGCTCATGAGCTAAACGATATAAACGTTTAGCAGTGTGAAACAGCTGACCATAACTTAAATAACCTAAAATCAGGTCACGCTGCTGGTTTTCCTGCTCTTCCTGCAACAGTTGCTGCAGATTACGCACAACGGCAGCATACTTAGCCTGACGAGCCGGGCTGGATTTAATCCACAGATTCAGTGCTTTATCAAACTGATCTTTACGTTGCTGAGTATCACCTTTCTGGTAACTGGCGATCATCCCTTCGAAGTTTTTCGCATAATTGGCGAGTGATGCCAGAATACTTTCGTATTTAATACGCGCCTCTGAACCTTCAGCAGCATGCTGCTTAATGACCTCAATTGCTTCTTCACGGTAAGCTTTAGATAAAGGCAAAACCCGGGTGAACTGGTTCTCTACTTCAGCTGCAGTGTTGTATCTGTTAGTGCGGCCCGGATAACCAATCACCATCACAAAGTCATTTTCTTTTAGTGGCTTGGCTGACACTTTTAAATAAGAGGGTGGCGTAAAAGGCACATTGTCAGCACTGAAATCGGCAGGCTGACCATCTTTACCCACATAAGCTCGGTAAAAGGAATAGTCCCCTGTGTGACGTGGCCACATCCAGTTGTCGATATCACCACCAAACTTCCCTATACCTGAAGCTGGAGCATGAACTAAACGTACATCACGGATTTCCATTTGTTTGATCAGGTAATACTCCAAACCACCGTGGAAACTGTAGACATCGCAACGATAACCCGGTGTTTCGCAGGCAGCGATCTGCTCCTTACGTAACTCATCAATTTTGTCAAAACGTTCTTTGCCTTTGAGCGCTGGCGACAATTCCTGATTAATTTGCGCTGTGATATTGGTCACTTGCTGAGTGACAAATATTTTGGAACCCGGTGCCGCAGGGAGTTCTTCGTCTAAATCTTTGGCTAAAAAACCTTTGGCCAGCAAATTGTTAGCAGCAGTGCTGTTGTGCTGAATACTGCCGTAAGCACAGTGATGATTGGTCACCACCAGCCCCTGATTAGAGACAAAAGATGCAGTGCATCCACCCAGGCTGATGACGGCATTCATAGGGAACGCCGTCAGTTGAGCAATACTTTTAGCATCAATTTCCAAACCTTTTTCTTTGAGGAGTTGTTCAAGTTCAGGTAACTGATGAGGTTGCCACATACCTTCATCGGCATGGGCGAAAGTGGCGACGGACAAAGCCAGCGCTAGCAGAGTTTTTTTCATTCGGAAATTCCTTGGCATTGAGGCCCAGACAAACTAACAGCATCAGAGCTCAGTGCTGATACCGTTGCGGGTAACGGGGCTCATTGTGCGACATTTTGCAATAAAGTAAAACGGCCGGAGGCTTGAATTTCTGCACTATTTGCCCCATAAAGTGAAGTCGTTAAAAAGACAGGAGCAGTAATGGAACAACTAATTGAAAAGGCAATATACGCCACCCGCTGGTTAATGGCGCCTATTTACCTTGGTCTGAGTTTGGCTTTGCTGGCCCTTGGTCTGAAGTTTTTTCAGGAAGTCATCCATATACTGCCCATCATTTTCAGTATGAAAGAGGTGGATTTAATACTGGTGATCCTATCACTGATTGACATTACATTGGTCGGTGGTTTGATTGTCATGGTGATGTTTTCCGGCTACGAAAACTTTGTCTCCCGGCTGGATATTGAAGGCGACGGTGAAAAGTTAGGCTGGTTGGGTAAGCTGGATTCGAACTCGCTGAAAAATAAAGTTGCAGCCTCCATAGTGGCTATCTCATCTATTCACTTATTGAAAATTTTTATGGATACCGAAAATATCCCGAATGACAAAATCATGTGGTATCTGCTTATTCATATGACTTTTGTGCTTTCGGCTTTTGCTATGGGTTATCTGGACAAAATCACTAAAGAATCTGGTAATAAAGATAACTTCTGAGCAGCTTTATCCGCACTCCGGACGAAAAGCCCTGACTCAGCGGGGCTTTTCGTTTCAACCCGAACAACAACTAGAAGTTATATTTAAAACCTAAAGCTGCGGATTCGTCCTGCTCTGTCTCGAAGTCCAGAGTGGAAAACATAGTGTAAATGGCCATCTCACTGTTCAGCGCATAGTCTGCACCTATAGTCCACAAAGTTCCGGTTTCCGGATGGCGGATTTTACTGTCGTCACGCTGCCATTGCAGCTTGTAGGTCAAAGCCTCAAGCTTATAAGCCAACTGCGCCATCACTGCATCCCCATCAATATTGCGGGTGACATGTTCACTGTGCTGCAGCATAACGCCGGCAGACAACTGGCCTCCAGAGAGTTCCATCAGTTTAAAATGAGCAACAACGCGTTCAGCATCAATGTTATTCAGCTCGCGCGCCTGACTATAAGCAAAATAGTAAGGGTAGGCTTTAAACCCTGAGTCGCCATAACTCAAAGTCCAGTCATAACCACCGGCAACTTCATCACTGGCGCCTGTCTGATAAGTGGCTTGCAGTTGAAAACCCCCGATCACAGGGCTCTGATAACCCACTATATTTTCGAGTCTGTCTTGCCCTGCACTTAACTGGGCTATGTCATTTAAGGTTTCGTTGAATAAATCGATTTTGCCTTCGGACTTTTTAAAACGAGTGTCATTTTTACCAAAAACTAACTCCCCCCACTGACCGGCAAAGCCAATATAAGTATTTCGGCTGCCAAGGCGATGGCCTTTATTCGCATTGTCCAGGCCATTGACTTGCCACTCATAGACCACTATTAAGTCAAGATTCTCTGCCAATTCCTGCCGGGCTTTAAACCCCAACCGACTGGATGGGGCTTCTATTTGCCAGCCCTGATCAGAATAACGATATAAGCCCTTATCTACATACAACCCTTGCAGATCCAGCTTACCGTAGAAATCCCATTCAAAAGCCTGGGCTCCGGAGCTCAGCAGCATCAGCGAACCAATGACAGCACAATATCTTTTGTTCAAATTCGTCCCCTTCATTATTATTTTACTTCCGGCAATCAGTTCATTTATGCCAAAAGTTAAAAATACTAAATAAATTTAAGTACATTTATTTACTAAGCATCAGTTTAGAATCAAATTATTTAACAGACCAATAAAAGTACAGCGCTATACAAGCCAGATTAAGCCTCTTCTGTTAGCCCCAGAAACATAAAAAATAACAAAGCGACAATGATGACAAATAAATTAAACTGACTACTGAAATAAATATGCCAGACTAAACAGTGTTCAGGATCTTCCCTTTCGTAAATCTGATTTACCAGACTAATTATCATACAAAATGACTACACAAATACTTGTTATGCATTACTTTGGTTTCAGATACAGCGATCCATATCCAATACAATAACCACAACAATGAAAACTAAATAAATTCCTTCAGTATTTCTTACAAAACGACGCTTTATAGGGTTTTAGCGGATAAAGTGGCAGATGTCAAAATCCAGACTGAAACAAAGACTGACGATGCAGAATCCCTGTATTGACTATTATGTTCTATAGTATCAGCAGTAGTGATAGTTCAATTTTCATACAAAAAACAAGGGGTGATAGAGCCCGTTGCCAGGTTTGCTATTTCCAGAAAAAGTGTTCAGCAGCCAAACCAAAGATTGTAGACAAGGAGTAATCATGTTCAAAGATATGTATTTGAAAAATATAATTTTATCTATTCTTCTTATGTTCAGTGCCGGCATGGCAATATTGAGTTTTTACTCCTGGAATAGCGCCAAAGCCAGCGAGGAAGGTATGGCCGACTTGTATCAGCTATCCGTGTTACAAGTGAACCCCATTTCCGATGTCTATGGCATGTTGTTACGTAGCAGGCTGGCCTTAGCGGGTGGCTTTATTGAAAAAGAAAGTGGCCAGGACGATAAGGCGCAGGTGAGCGCCCAACGTGGTGAGAAGTTTCTGAAAGAAGCTGTAGACAAATTTAATGCTTTTGTTGAAGTGGGCTTAAAAGGTGATAACAAAGAACTGGTGCAGGAAATGCAAAAAGTCTTTTCTTTGTATTTTGCTGCGATCGAAAAGACAGCAAAAGAACTGCAAACAGGGACCAGCGAAAGTTATGTCACAGCCAATCTGGAAGCCCGGGACACCAACGTCAAAGCTCAGGAAATGGTGGCTCAGTTTGTCGAACAAGCCAGCACAAAAAACAGTAATTTTATGAAAGAGGCTTCTGACCGCTACACGGCTACCGCTGTTCTGTGCGCGATCTTTTTGGTCATAGCTCTGGCCGCTTTAGTGATGAGCTGGTACCTGATTAAAAAAATGCTGATCCAACCTTTAGAGCTGGCAGGCGTGCACTTTCAGCGTATGGCTCAAGGTGATCTGAGCAGCCATATCAGAGTCGAAAGCAAGAATGAGATTGGCGCCTTATTTTCTGGGCTGCAGCACTTACAACAAAGCCAAAAAGATACCATCAGCCAAATTAATAACACCGCCACTCAGTTAGCATCAGCGGCTGAAGAACTGAGTATTGTCACCTCACAAAGCACTGAAGGTCTTGATCTGCAAAATGCTGAATTGCAGCAAGCTGCTACTGCGGTGAACGAAATGACTGTTGCAGTAGAAGATGTGGCGCAAAATGCCTTGTCCACTTCTGATGCATCAAGAGAATCCAATGAACTGGCAAGCCGCAGCTTTGAAGAAATGAAGCTGACCATAGCCCAGACCCGTAAAATGGCCACTGAGATGAAAACCTCAGCTGAACTGGTACAGGAACTGGCAACACAAGCCAACAATATAGGTCAGGTGCTGGATGTGATCCGAGCTGTGGCTGAACAAACCAATTTACTGGCGTTAAACGCTGCTATTGAAGCAGCCCGGGCCGGAGATGCAGGACGGGGTTTTGCCGTGGTTGCCGATGAAGTCAGGGCTTTGGCGCACAGAACGCAAAACTCGACCAAAGAAATTGAACAACTCATCAGCCATATCCGTCAGGGCACACTAAAAGCTGTGCAATCAATAGAAGCGAGCACCGGACTTGCCGACAATACGGTCGAAATGGCCAACAAAGCGGGGCAGGCTTTTGAACAAATTTGTACATCCGTCAGCCATATCAATGAACGTAACTTGCTGATCGCTACGGCTTCTGAAGAACAAGCCCATGTGGCCCGTGATGTCGACAGAAGTCTGGTTGCTATCAAAGATTTGGCTGTTCAAACCTCAGCAGGAGCGAATCAGACCAATGCGGCCAGTCAGGAATTGGCAGGTATGGCCTCGCGTCTGATGGATATGGTCAAACGTTTTAAAGTCTAAGGATCTGACCCCGGCCTTATGTGAGGCTGGGGTATTTTTCATCAGCTTAAAACAGAAAATCTGTCGCCAAAAACTGCGATGAGCCTTGTTTAATCATCTCTTTCATCAGCGCTATTTGTTCAGTATTGTATTTGCAGGCCACTAAGGTCGGAATAGAAAATTGCAATAAGGCATCCTCCACCGACAAAGTGCCCTCAGCCGAGTTTTTACGACCGGTAAATGGAAAACTATCCGGACTGCGCTGGCACTGGCTATTGATATTAATGCGCCCCACCTGATTGGCGAAGATATCCACCAGTTCACCTATTTGCAGGGCGTCCTGACCAAAAATACTCAACTGCTGGCCGTAGTCTGAGTGGATCACATAATGGATCACTTCACTGATATCGTCGTAAGGCACCACCGGTACTAAAGGGCCAAACTGCTCTTCCTGATACAATCTCATCTGACTATTGACCGGATACAACAAAGCAGGACGGATCAGAGAACCCACACTTTGCCCACCTTCAGCATTGATCACCTTAGCGCCATGTTCTAAAGCATCTGCAATCAGTCCTTTTAAAAAGTCCACTTTGCCCGGTTCAGGCAAAGGTGTGATCTGTACCTTTTCGGTCCAGGGCAACCCCAGCTGCAAGGCACTGATGGCCTCTGACAGTTTCTGCACAAAAGCGTCCGCGATGGAGCGCTGCACAAAAAAGATTTTTAACGCAGTGCAGCGCTGGCCATTAAAGGACAAAGCCCCCGTCACCGCTTCTTTGACTGTGAGATTTAAATCGGCATCCGGCAACACTATGGCTGGGTTTTTCGCATCCAGACCAAGCACAGCTCGCAAACGATGTGGCCGTGGGTGCAGTTTTTTCAGGTCGCTGGCGCCTTTATTGGTGCCGATAAAAGCAAATAAATCGACACTGCCACTTTCCATTAAGGCGCCGACCGTTTCACGGCCACGGCCATAAATCACGTTAATCACACCAGGTGGAAAAGACTCTGCAAAAGCCTGTAATAACGGCTGGATTAACAACACGCCATATTTAGCCGGTTTAAAGATCACCGTATTCCCCATGATCAAAGCCGGGATCAGAGTGGTAAAGGTTTCATTCAGCGGATAGTTAAAAGGTCCCATACAAAGTGCCACACCTACAGCAACCCGGCGAATCTTTCCTAACGTGCCCTGCTCTATCACAAAATGACTGGCGCTGCGGTCCTGCTGCTTTAAGGCTTGTATCGTATCGCGGATATAATCGCAGGTGCGGTCAAATTCTTTGGCTGCATCCGGCAAAGGTTTACCAATTTCCCACATCAATAAACGGATCACGGCCTCCCGCTGCAACAGCATAGCAGCAAGGAATTTCTCTACCGCCACTACCCGTTCCATTACCGCCATAGAGGGCCAGCTACCACGGCCTAAATCATAAGCTTTTAAGGCAGCGTCCAGGGCCGCTTTAGCTGCTGTTTCATCCATTAAAGGCGTAGCGCCTAATAAAGTTGGCGTTAACTCACCTGCGTTGTTTCGAAGCGCAATAGGGCTATAGACCGGAGTTATCTCACCCTGCCACTGACAAAGGGTACCGTTTAATAAATAGTCTCGCTGCTCTATCGGAGCTGTGAGCTGCCACTGAGCCGGAATTTCAGCTGGGGTTGGAAAATACAAAGACAGATCAGCAGACATGACAAAGCTCCTTTTAGCTAAATCTTCAGATTAAAACGATTGGAACAACAACGGAACGGCACTTAACTGACTATAGCCCTTGTATGCTCGACCACAAGACTAGCAAGAGCACAACAGTCAGCCCTATTTTATGCAGGAGTCTGCTTTGTATCAGAAATTCAGGAATGGTAAAACCGACAACCCCATTGTGGGTGCAAGGTGCTTCCACCATTGCTTAGCTTTTGTATTGCTTCAGCACAAGTATGCTTTAGCCGGTGGTATCTACAGAACAAAACTCTAATCGGCTGTCCCCTTCAGCCAGTCGCGAACCTTTGTGCTGGTTTTGATCAATTGCCAGTTATCACAGCCATTAAACCTGGCATAATCGACCACAGCTTTGATCAACGCTGTTTTTAAGGCATCCGTCAGTTTTACCTGCTCATTCAGTACTAAATGCTGCAGCAATAAGCTTTTACCGGCTCTGTCTGCTTTGACATCCACCTGGCCGATAAACTGGTCTTTATACAAAATCGGCAGGCTGTAATAACCAATCTGGCGTTTGGCCTCTGGCAGATAGACCTCAATCTGGTAATCAAAACTAAACAGCTGTTTTAGCCGGTCGCGTTGGATCACTAAGTTATCAAAAGGCGATAACAGCCAGACTTTATTCGGCAGTTTTGGAGAGATATTATTAGTAAGCACTAACTGGGGCCTGTGATAATACGTCTTGCCATCCAGCAGAAAACTTTGCAGCCTGCCCTGCTCCAACTGCTGATGTATTTGCTGCTTTAAACCAGCCTGGATATTTTTACGCAGGTAACCTATTTGCTGCACTGTCGCCACCGCCTGACTTTGCAGGCAACGCTCTATTAAATAATCGGCAAACTCAGAGTCTGTAGGTGGCTGATGCTCAGCATGCGAAGGCCAGACCCGCTCCGCCAGATCATAAACTTTCTGGAATTTATCCCTTCTGGCCACCATCAGCTTGCCTTGCATAAACAGCTGTTCCAGCGCTTGTTTAGCCGGTTGCCAGTCCCACCAGGCACCATTTTTCTTGCCCGCATTGCCATTATCACCGGCAAAGTCACTGGCCTTGAGTGGCCCTTCGGCCCGGATACGGGCCAGTACATCATTCATCAGTTGCTGCTCAGGGTTAAACCAGTGGTTGTTGCCGTTTTGCAGTAACAGCTTGCGCTGCAAACTAAAACGATAATCTTCGGCGGGTAAAAACGCAGCAGCATGCGACCAGTATTCAAAACTTTGCTTTTGCTCCAGCGCCTTGTCTAATAGCTTGGGCTGATAATTTTTGATTCTGTTATACAGCACATGATGATGCGCCCGCTCCACCACATAAATCGAATCGAGCTGCACATAACTGATTTGCCTGAGCACCTGCGCCACAGCGTCTTTCCCAGCGGCAGGCTGCAGCAAGCCTTGCTGGCGCAGTATCAAGTGGCGTAACTCTTTGGGGCTGAAGGGGCAACAGGCAGTCATAACTTAAAACCTTAAATAAAAATCAGCCAGAAGGCTTCGGTAGGC
>CAMLSF010000145.1 GCA_946482615.1 uncultured Chromatiaceae bacterium
GTAATTTACAAAACCGCCAGGTTTTGTGTTGTTGTCAACACACTTGTACCTCACTGTACATGGCAACAGCGTCCCGTTGATCGTCGCAGATCAGGTATTAATGAGACCTAAGACAACTTACTGACCCCAGGCGGGAGTTGGTTTGTTGTCTTATGTTTAATTATCCCGCCAGGTGCAGTTTATGTATTTTGATGCCTTTGTAGCCTCCTTCGCTTCTGTTGCTGTTGCAGAAATTGGTGATAAAACCCAGCTTTTGTCGTTATTCCTCGCGGCCCGTTTTCGCTCCCGTGGCGCTATCATTGCCGGTATTCTGGTGGCTACCTTATTAAACCATGCGGCATCGGCCTGGTTTGGCGCCTGGGTGGCGCAGTTTATTCCACAAGGTTGGCATGCCTGGCTGTTAGGTGGTTCTTTTATTGCGGTGGCGCTGTGGTTGCTTATTCCGGATAAAGACGACAGCGAAGAAGTCAGCGTTTTAAAATACGGTGCCTTTTTTGCCAGCTGTATTTTGTTTTTCCTGGCAGAAATTGGCGATAAAACTCAGGTGGCGACTGTATTGCTGGCAGCCACTTATCCTGAAACCTGGCAGGTAATTTTAGGCACCACCATAGGCATGCTGGCAGCCAATGTACCAGTGGTTTATGCCGGTAGCTGGTTGCTGGAGCGTATTTCGCTCGACTGGGCGCGCCGTATGGCTTGTGCGATTTTTATTTTGCTGGGTGTCATCACTATTCTGATGTACTAGTGCTTTTAAGTTGCAGCCTCTATGCTAAAGCCGGTTTAGCTTGAGTAAGAGGCTGCAATGAAACCCTTTGTATCTCTGTTGTGTTTAGTCTGTTATCCGCTCTGTTATTCGGTGTTGGCTCAGTGTGAACTCAGTTCACTTGAGCCATTAGTGGGCCAGTGGCAGGCACAAACGAAAAAATCTGTGGTCAGTGAACACTGGCGCAAAGTCTCAGATCAAAGCTTTGAAGGTGTAGGCCAAACTTATGATCTAGCCGGCACACTCAAAGACAGCGAAGAATTACGCCTGGTGCAAATGCAAGGCACTGTTTTCTATCTTGCTAAAGTAAAACACAACCCGCTGCCAGTGGCTTTTGCATTAATCTCCTGTCAACACAACAGATTCCGCTTCGAAAATAAAGACCACGACTTTCCAAAACAGCTGGATTATCAACTGCTGTCTGCTGATTCGTTACAAGTGGATGTCAGCGATGGCGCAGGACAGGGCTTTCGGCTAAATTTTAACCGGAAAAAGGGCTAAAGCAGTTCAGCTTTAGGTTAGTATTCTCCGGCTGAGTCAAGTATAATGCGCGGCCATTTTTGGCAGGCAAAACCGAGTGAAGCAACAGATGCAAATGAATCAGGCCAATTTAAGAAAATCCGCAGCAGTGGACCGCATGGCGGCTGAGCGGGGACTATTTTCTTATCCCAAATACTGGGCTGAGTCCTTTGGTACTGCACCTTTTTTGCCGATGAGCCGGGCCGAGATGAAAAAACTCGGTTGGGACAGCTGCGATATTATTCTGGTGGTCGGTGACGCTTATGTTGATCACCCCAGCTTTGGTATGGCTGTGGTTGGCCGTATGCTGGAAAGTCAGGGTTTTCGTGTTGGTATTATCGCCCAGCCGGACTGGTCGTCCAAAGAGGCCTTTATGGCGCTTGGTAAACCTAATCTGTTTTTTGGCGTTTCTGCCGGCAATATGGACTCGATGATTAACCGTTACACAGCGGATAAAAAGTTACGCCACGATGATGCTTACACGCCGGGAAATGAAGGTGGTAAAAGACCTGACCGTGCTGTGATAGTGTATTCGCAGCGCTGTAAAGAAGCCTACAAAGATGTGCCTGTGATTATTGGCGGTATTGAGGCCAGCCTGCGCCGTATTGCCCATTATGACTACTGGCAGGAAAAAGTCCGTCGCTCCATTATTTTTGATGCTAAAGCTGAATTGCTGATTTACGGTAACGCCGAACGTCCGCTGGTGGAAGTGGCGCATCGTATTGCTAATGGCGAAGATATCAATACCCTGCACGATATCCGTGGCACAGCAGTGATCCGCAAAGAACCTTTACCGGATTGGCGTGGTGTGGATTCCACCGCTATTGATAAAGTTGGCAAAATTGACCCTGTGCCTAATCCTTATGGCGCAGATGACGTGGGTTGTGGCACTTTTTCTGAATTTGCCCAGCAAGGTATAGATTTAAGCAAAGCGCCTGAAGTGGAAGCCAAGCCTATACTGGTGCAACCGCCACGGCAAAAGCCCTGGGAAAAAACTTATGTGAAGTTGCCGGCTTTTGAGCAGGTGAGTGTCAATAAGCCCTTGTATGCTCATGCTTCGCGAATTCTGCACCAGGAAACTAACCCGGGTTGTGCCCGTGCTATTTTCCAGCGCCATGGCGACCGGTATTTATGGGTCAATCCACCGGCTTTTCCGCTGACTACAGAAGAGATGGACGGCGTCTTTGGCTTGCCTTATCAGCGCGTGCCACACCCTGTGTATGGCAAGGCCAAAATTCCTGCTTATGAGATGATCAAAACTTCGGTCAATATTATGCGGGGCTGTTTTGGCGGTTGTTCTTTTTGTTCTATCACCGAACACGAAGGCCGTGTGATCCAAAGCCGTTCGCAGGAATCGATTTTAAAAGAGATTAAAGAAATTCGTGACAAAGTGCCGGGTTTTACCGGCGTGATCTCGGATTTAGGTGGCCCAACCGCCAATATGTATCGTCTACGCTGTAAAAATCCAAAAGCTGAGCAAACCTGCCGCCGACCTTCTTGTGTTTATCCGACCATTTGCGAGCATATGGACACAGATCAAAGCCCGACTGTGGATTTATACCGCGCAGCGCGCAAGGTGGATGGTATTAAAAAAATTCTGGTTGCATCCGGTGTGCGTTACGACTTAGCAGTGGAAGATCCAAACTACGTCAAAGAGTTAGTGCAGCACCATGTCGGTGGCTATTTAAAAATAGCTCCTGAGCATACCGAAACCGGGCCTTTGTCGAAGATGATGAAACCAGGCATGGGCGCTTATGACAAGTTTAAAGAAATGTTCGACCGTTTCAGCCGTGAAGCTGGCAAAGAGCAGTACCTGATCCCGTACTTTATTTCTGCGCATCCTGGCACCACAGATCGCGATATGGTGAATCTGGCACTCTGGCTAAAAGAGCGTGACTTTAAACTGGATCAGGTGCAGAACTTCTACCCAAGCCCTATGGCGAATGCGACCACCATCTATCACACCGAGATGAACTCGCTGAAAAATATCAAAGGCAATACCGAAGTGGTGCCTGTGCCTAAAGGCGAGCGTCAGCGCCGTTTGCATAAAGCTTTATTGCGTTACCACGACCCAAAAGGCTGGCCTATGATCCGCGAAGCTTTGGTCAAAATGGGCTTAAAACACCTGATTGGCAGAGGCAAAGCTTGTCTGGTGCCGGAAGAAGGCAAAGAAGATCTATTCCTGCGTGGCACCAAAGTACCGGGCAAAAAACCAGGTCAGGTGGCGTTAACCCGTCATACTGGGGTCAACCCGGCGGCTAAAGCGGTGGAGAAAATCAAACGCTCATCCGGTAAACCTTCGTTCAGCAAAAAAGCCAAAGGGTAAAGCCATGGCGATGGATGCTGTGCTTGAAACGCCTCGTTTAATCTTGCGCTCTTTTACGCTGGATGATGTGGATGCCATGTATCAGCTGATGACAGTGCCTGACGTTATACGTTATGTCGGCAATAAACCAGCACAGTCGAAACAAGATGTGCTGGATTATTTGCAGCAACATCCGCTGCGGGATTATCAGGTTTATGGTTATGGCCGTTTTGCCTGCGTCTGGAAAGAAACGGGTCAGGTGATAGGTTTTAGCGGCATTAAATATCTGGAAGAAATTTCTGAGACTGAACTTGGCTACCGTTTTTTGCCAGAATTCTGGGGCAAGGGGTTGGCCACAGAAGCAGGCCAGGCTGTGATTGAATTTGCACAAGGCTTAGGACTGAAAAGATTGGTGGCTGTGATCCATCCACAGAATGAAGGCTCTAAGCTTGTGGCCACTAAATTAGGTTTTAGCCTGGAAGGGAAAACAGAATTATCTTTGCTTGAAAATCAGGATTTATTGCTGTTTTCCAGAACCATCTGAGTTTTATAGTCTAAGGGCCAGAGCCTGAGCTTTGGCGTATTATTTCCCGCGCCATGTAAACAAGCCGCTTTAGTACTGATTCAGGCTCTGTTAAACTTTGCCGCCTTTTGCTTGGAGTTCGTATGGCGTTGAAGTTTCCGCTCAATTTACAATCTGTTGCTGCACAATGGACCCTCTGTCTGCTGCTGGCTCTTGCTGCTATTTTGGCTTATCAGGCCAAGCCTTGGCTGGCATTTGCCTTGTTGCCAGAGCCTATGACCCAATCTCAAATAAAACAAGCTAATGATTTTGAAGCTAAAAACCCTGAAGCAGCCCAGGTGATCCATGCTTATTTAGGGATCCGTGCTTTAATTGCCGAAGAAAAGCAATTGTTGGAACAACATGCGGCCTGGGACGATCAGGACCGTGATGAAGGTTGGGCTGACGCCACTGAGTACCTGTTAGCCCATTTAGCTGTAACAACCACCAATAATGAATTACGTATTCTTGATAGCGAATGCCGCAATACCTTGTGTCGTGTGAAGCTAATGGCGCCTACACCTTTGACCAAAGAATTTACCGCCAAGATCCTCGATTACGCCAAAGTATTAAAAGCGGGTGAGCTGGAATACGATGATTTGGAAACTTTACCTGGCGCTGTGTTATTAAAGCTCAAAGCTAATAAAAGATATAAGTTTGACGAGGCGACTACGGCAGATTTGTGGCCGGAAGAACGGAAACAATGGGAACAGGAGTTGAAAACATGGTACACAAAATAAAATATCCGGCAGTCTTCCTGCTGGTGTATCTGCTCTGCGCTTTGGTTGATTTGGGGACCACCTATTACCGTCAGGCGAAAATTCCTGTGACTGAACACAGCAGTGCTGAATTGTCTGAGGCTATGCAGCAATTGATGCAAAACCATCGTCTGACAGGCGCTGATTTGTCTCAGGCTATTAGTGATGTACAACAGCAAAAGAAACGTTATCTCGATTAAAGTCTGTTGGGACTTAGCTTAACGGACAACATACTTAAAGCCCCATATAAAATCTCATCGTTAAACAGACTGAGTTCATCCTGATCCTGCATGCTGCCAAGCACATAAAGTAAAGGTAAAAAGTGATCAGGATGGGGCACGGCCAGCCTGGCTGCCTCACCTAAAGTCTGATACTGAGCTATGGCTTCGAAGTTTTTGGTCAGTAAAAACTCTTTGATCTGTTGGTTAAATTGCTCAGCCCACAAAGGCGGCTGTGTGCTTTGCCAGTCCAGCATCCTCAGGTTATGCACCACGTTGCCTGAGGCTACAATCATCACGCCTTGTTGACGCAGCGGCGCCAGCTTTTTCGCAAGCTCTAAGTGCTCTGCCGGTTTTAAATGCTGATCAAGGCTAAGTTGTACGACCGGGATATCGCCCCGGGGGAACATATGCATCAGTACAGACCAGGCACCGTGATCCAAACCCCAACTTAAATCCAGCTTGACCTGATGAGGAGAAAGTAAGCTTTTGATCTCTGAAGCCAATTCAGGGTTACCCGGAGCCGGGTATTGCACCTGATGTAACTCTTCAGGAAAACCATAAAAATCATGAATAGTTCTGGGGCTTGTCATTGCAGTGACTGCCGTGCCCTGAGTGTACCAGTGCGCAGACACCATCAGGATAGCTTTGGGTTTTAAGCCCTGAACCGCAGACTGCCATTGCTGTACCTGAGCATTTTGCTCCAGGGCGTTCATTGGGCTGCCGTGGCCAATAAACAACGCGGGTTCAATCGACATTTTGTGCCTCCACAAGGATAAAATGCCAGTATAGAAGCGATAACTTCGATTGAATATGGCTAAATTACGCTACTTTTGTTCGATAATTTAGACTGATTGCGGTATGGCTGCTGCATCTCCCTGATAGAGCACAACTTTGTTACGGCCCGTTTTTTTACCCTGATACAAAGCTATATCGGCAGCGGAGTGCCAGCGGAGCAATTCCAGATGCACATCATCCAGCTGTGCCAGCCCTAAAGTAGCGGTTACATGGATCTGTTGTTTGTTATATTCGATCTGGAGCTGCATCAGGCTCTGGCGCAGTTCTTCACAGACAACAAGGGCGCCTTCAATAGCGGTTTCAGGTAACAACAATATAAATTCTTCTCCGCCCCAGCGCGCCAGCACATCACGCTGACGCAAGCGCTGGCTTAAGGTTTGAGCTACTTTGCTCAGCACTTCATCTCCTGCATCATGGCCATAGGTGTCGTTAATACTTTTAAAGTGATCAATGTCCAGTAAAGCCAAAGTAAATGGAGAATCCTGGCGGATAGCCTGACGTTGCAACAAGTCAAATTGCTCAGAAAAAGCCAGTCTGTTGGGTAACCTGGTTAAAAAATCAGTACGGGCCTGCTGCACTAAAGCGGCGTTGGCTTGCTCCAGAGCCTCGGTTCTTTGTTGAACCAGCTGATTCAGTCTGCTGTTTTGCTGGTGCAGATTGCGTACTCTGGATTGCCAGAATAGCCACAGCGACAACGAACCGATAAGACAGAATAAAAGCCATAAACGCTTGTCTTGCCACCAGGGCGTGGGAATAACAAAGTGCAGCCTTGCGGTTGCAAGCTCTGTTGGTTCCAGATTATTTCGTACTTCAAAACTGTATTTTCCGGCAGGTAAGTGGTTAAAACTCATCTGATTTTTATGGCCTATATAATGCCATTCCTGATCTGTGTCAGTGCCGGACAAGCGGTATTGGTACTGATGGCCTTCAGTGAAGTAGTACTCCAGAAAACTAAAGTAAATGTGGATTTCTTTGGTCGGAAGCTTCAGCTCCAGCGGAGTTTGCTCAGAGGTCACAGGATTAAACCACTGCTGTGCTCCGGCTTTGACTTTGCTGATCACCATAGGGGCATTAAATTTATGCTGCTGCAGATCCTCAGGGTTGAAACTATACAATCCGGCTGCTGTTCCCAGCCAGATATCACCGGCAGAGGTGCTTTGCAGGGCTCTGGTCTCCAGCAGCAGAGAGGTAATATTGGCTTTTTCTCCAAGCATCTTAAATGATTGTGTGGCCGGATCCATCACAACCAGACCTTTTTTCGTACTGATCCAGACAGTGCCATTTTTGTGCGCTTTAACAGCTATCACCCTGTTATCTGGTAAGCCCTGCTGGTTTTGATACAAGGTGCCGGATTTTTTTTTCAGATCGATAAAAAACAACCCCTGATTTGTGCACAACCAGAACTGATGGGCTGAGACTTTTTCCAGACAAAGTAAGGTGTCAGACGGCAGTTGAATTAAACTGTCTGCGCCGCTGTGGTATCTGGTGATCAGCCCGGTGTTGCGCTGTAACTGATACAAACCGCTAAAACGACTGACCAGCCAGAGATACTCTTCATCTGTTGCCTCAATACTGATAATGGCATCACCAGGTTGAGTGGCGATATCATGCTGTTCCAGCGTGCCATCAGGATTTTTTTTGTCCCACTTCACCAGACCTTTTTCCCACAAACCAAGCCATAAAGTGCCGTCCGGATCTGTGGCCAGGGCGGTGACAGAGGTAAAATTGGCAACAGAAGCGGGCAGTTTATCCTGCAAAAATACACTGTCTTGATTCGTGGCGTGAAACAAACCTATGTCAGTCCCAGCCCAGAAGACTCCATCTTTGTCTTTTACCAGGCTGGAAACCTGATGGTGTTGTCTGTTGGTCGCCAGACTGTGTTTATTCCAGATCCCTGTTGTAAGGTCATAGCTGAAGATCTCCTGATCCAGCCCTAACCAAATCCTGTCATCTATGATGGTCTGACTATAGATACGGCGCAGAGCATTGTCAGGCATACCAGCTTCCAGTGGTAAAGGCAGGTAACGAACTTTATGTTGCAGCGGATTCACTTTGTAAATGCCACGATTTCGGCTCGCCACCCAGATGACTCCGGTTTTGTCCCTGAAGAACTTTCGGATATCCGCGGTTTGCAGAAAATAATCGGGTCTCGGATGGCTTGGATCATCGGTATCGAGCTGAAACAGCCCTGAACTGCTGCCAACCCACAGCTGACCCGGTTGTGGGCTAAAAAGCGCATTAATACTGCCAAGTGCTGCCGGATACCTGAGTTGTATTTCAGACCGTTCAAAGCTAAAAAAAAACAAACCAAACTGGGTGCCTAACCAAAGCCCTTGTTCCACTAACAACAGAGCTCTGATTTCGTTTGATACCGCCGGGGATATTCCGCCATTGATACTATCTAAGGTCCACTGCTGATGTTCTTTTAAATCAGCGGAAAGGCTGAACAAACCTTTTGAAGTGGCCAGCCATAAGCTGCCATCCGCCGACTCCGACATTTGCCAGACCCTGATATTTTTCAGAGCCTCGACCTGTTGTACTCTGGAAGCTTGACCCGCCTGAACATAACGCAGTCCCTCGACAGCCCCTATCCAAATTCGCTGCTGACTGTCTTCGTAAAAACTTTGCACCCGGTCTGAGGGCAGGCGCTGGTTCGCTGCGGATGTGCTGGTGAAACGCCATTGCACTTGATTCTGTTGGTCCAGCAAGGTGACGCCCTGGCCCCAGGTGCTGACCCACAAACGTTGCTGGCTGTCGATCAACAGCTGATTCACATTGGCAAAAGTTGAGTTTTGTTCATCTGCTTTTAAAACGGACCATGGTTCCAGGTCGTAACCGTCAAAACGCTGCAGCCCATCCAGTTCACTGGCAAACCAGATATAGCCGTGCTGATCCTGAGTGATGTCGTAGCTGACCAAAGGTGCGTTGGCATATTGTTGTGCCAGAGCAGAGAATTGTGGTGCTGCAGCTAAGCTGCAGGGGAGCAGTAGCAGACAAAACAGTAACACGAATTTAAAGGCAGGACTCATAATAAAAAAGTCTCTTGAAAACAACTAAATAGGTCCTGATGTGCTGGAAATCCGTAACACTGTTGATCCTAGCAGCGAGCGTTAAATAAGCAAAGCATGCGCAGAAAATAAAAAACCGGCCTAATGAAGTGACCCCCAATAGTTGGACATTCCAATTACTGGGGGTCTTTTTATGTC
>CAMLSF010000146.1 GCA_946482615.1 uncultured Chromatiaceae bacterium
TTGGTTGGCAAAGGTTCTGCCTAAGGCATTGTGGTTACAGCAAGGCGACAAACGAAAGAGTCTCCCGGAGCATAGTTGTCTATGCGACTGGAGCTATTGAGTGCAGTCAACGCCGCTGTAGCCGCAAGGACGACGGCAGAATTAATCTTTCCAAAACGCCGCAGTAAACAACACCAACAACGTAAACACTTCCAGACGACCAAAGATCATCGCCACCACCAAAATCCACTTACCAGCATCTGGCACTGAGGCAAAGTTGGCAGCCACTTCACCCAAACCCGGGCCTAAGTTATTTAAACAGGCGGCTGTAGCGGTAAAGGCGCTGATATTGTCCATACCAACCAACAGCAGTAACAACATAATAACGACAAATACAAAAGCGTAAGCGGCAAAAAACCCCCATACCGCTTCGACTATCCGATCCGGTACTGGACGACGCCCCAGCTTAATCGAATACACAGCCCGTGGATGTACTAAACGATTTAACTCCCTTTTGCCCTGTAAAAATAACAGCAGTACCCGCACTACTTTTAAACCACCAGCCGTAGAGCCGGCACAACCCCCAATAAAGCTGGCGAAAATCAGCAAAATAGGCAAAAACAGCGGCCAACTGGAGAAACTTGCGGTGGAGAACCCTGCAGTAGTGGACATAGACACAGCCTGAAACAGGCCATGGTTCAGCGCACTTTGCCAGTCCGGATAAATCCGCTCTTCTAAAAGCACCAAAAAACACAGCAGCATCAATGCCAGCTGAATAGCGATAAAGGCTTTTAACTCAGGATCCCGCCAGTAGGTTTTAATGTTTTTGCCCCGGATAGCGGCAAAATGCAGGGGGAAGTTGACTGAGCTGATCAGTAAAAACAGCGCACAAATCATATTGATACTGACGCTGTTAAAATAACCAATACTGGCGTCATAGGTAGAAAAACCACCTATAGCCACAGTGGAAAAAGCATGGCAAATGGCATCAAAAGCATTCATACCGGCCAGATAAAAGGCCAGAGCACAGGCGATAGTGATGCCGAGATAAATAAACCACAGATGTTTGGCCGTGTCGGCTATACGGGGCGTCATTTTGTTGTCTTTGACCGGGCCAGGCGTTTCAGCCCTGTACAACTGCATACCCCCTACCCCTAACATAGGCAGAATGGCCACGGCCAATACGATGATCCCCATACCACCAAACCACTGCATTTGCTGGCGGTAATACAAAATGGCTTTGGGTAAACTTTCTAACCCCGTCAGTACAGTGGCACCTGTAGTGGTTAAGCCGGAAAAGGACTCAAACATACTGGCTGCCAGGTTCATATCAGGTTGTTCCGCCAGCCAGAATGGCAAAGCGCCCACAGCCCCTAATACGGTCCAGAACAACACCACTATTAAAAAACCTTCCCGTACTTTCAGTTCAGACTTTTGATAACGATTCGGGTACCAAACGACAAAACCTATCAATAACGACAGGAAAAAAGACAAGATAAAAGGCACACCAGCGCCATCCTGATACCAATAAGCAATAAAAGCCGGAGGTAACATGGTGATACTGAAGATAGCAATCAGCAGACCTAAAATCCGGATGATGGAACGGTACTGCATCAGGAGTCCTGCTCCGAAGGGTGATGCCACCTTAAGGTGGCTTGTGGTTCTTTGAGTCTGACTATAGTCTGCATAAACTGCTGTTCAAATTCCTGTTGGTCACTTTCGGCAATACGCACTGTTAAGCGCACTTGCTGCTCAAATTCTTGCTGGTCTATCAGCCAGCGGTGTTGCCAGACACGCTGCATGGCCTCAAACACAGCATAAGGTAACGTCAGACTGGCCTGTTGCCGTACTGGTATAAATTCGCGCTCTGCCAGCGTCAGCGCTTGCCGTACCGCATCGCTATAAGCACGAACTAATCCACCTGTCCCCAGCTGAATACCGCCATAATAACGCACTACAGTAGCGCAAAGCCCCACCATACCAGATCCCAGCAACACAGCCAGCATAGGTTTGCCTGCCGTCCCCGAAGGTTCGCCGTCATCACTGAAGGCTTGTGGCTGTCCAGTAGGCTCTGCAGGCAACAGCATAGCACTGCAGACATGAGCCGCCTGCGGATGTTGCTGTTTTTGCTGGCGAATGATCTGCTGGCCTTCAGCCAGACTTTGGATTGGCCATAAAGTACATAAAAAACGGCTGCGTTTGATTTCTTGTTCAGACGAAGCCGTTTTAGCCAATACCCAGCTACCGGACATCAAATGACCTAAGCAAGTTTTAAATCGCGGGTCATATTTTCGTTGCGGTCTTTGTGCACTATGACGTTATCTTCAATACGGATACCACCGTATTTGCGGAATTCTGCCACTTTATCCCAGTTCACCGCTTTGCCATGGGCTGTATCTTTTAAATCAGCCAATAAAGAGTCAATAAAATACAAACCAGGTTCTATGGTAAAGACCATATTGGCTTCGACCAGACGAGTGGTACGCAGGAACGGATGATCGGCAGGTGCAGCCACATGAGTACCCCGCTCATCCGCCATAAAACCTCCGACATCATGCACCTGCAGGCCTAAATGATGGCCCAGCCCATGTGGGAAGAAGGTACGACTGATACCGGATTGCAGGATACCTTCAGCAGACATCTGTACAAAGTTAAAGTCGGCCAGAATTTTCGCTATATGCTGATGCGCTTCCAGATGTAAATCCGGGTATTTGATACCTGGCTTTAAGCCATCCACCAATTTCAGTTCAATCTCCGTCATGGCATTGATCAAAGCCGCAAATTCATCGTCTAAAAAACTGTACGTACGGGTAATGTCAGCAGCATAGCCATGAAAACTGGCACCAGCGTCTATTAAAAATGAATGGAAATTTGCCGGCTTTTTCCGCTCCAAGGCTGTGTAATGCAAAATAGCAGCGTTTTGGTTCAGCGCTATGATATTGCCGTAAGGCACTTCGTTTTCGCTTTGTCCTACAGCGGCTAAATAGGCCAGTTGAATATCAAATTCTGAGCCGCCAGCCATAAAGGTGGCTTTGGCAGCATTGTGCCCTGCCACCGCGATGCTGTTCGCCTGACGCATACAGGCCAGCTCATAGTCGGTTTTATAAGCCCTGTGGTAATGCAGATAGCTGATCACGCCTTCAGGGTTAATTTCGCTAAAACCTAAAGCTGTTGCGACTTCAATATGTTCACCCAGATAAGCCATGCGGCCTTTGTCATACGGCAAAATACGTTCAACCTGATTGGCCTTTTCCAGAATCTGAATATCAAAAAAGCCAGACCAAAACGAATCCGGAGCGTCCGGCACTTTGTGCCAAAAGTCTTTCGGCAGATAAAAGGCCAGTTTAGGTTTATTCACCCCATCCACTATCAGCCAGCAGTTCGGGTTATCCACCACTGGGATCCAGGCTTTAAACAGCGGATTGACTTTAAAAGGGTAATCCATATCGTCGAGAAACTGACGTTTAGCCTGACCCGAGTGGATCACTAAAGCGTCCAGATTCTCACGGGCTAACACTGCTTTAGTGCGTTGCTGCAACGCAAATAAATGAGCGGCGTAAAGTTCTTGATAAGCTGGTCGCATAAATTCGGATCCCAATAAATAGCTGTTAATAAAAAACAAATTGTACCACGAGAGCTTTAGCCCTCTATACCCACCCGCATCTGGGCCAGAGGCTCAAAAATATGCTGATTTCTTTGCATTTTTAAACTGTAGATCTGGTAATACATCATGACGTTTTTGACGTAGTCACGGGTTTCTTTAAAAGGAATAGTTTCTACCCAGATATCCAGAGGCACTGAGCCCTCTTTAGGGATCCAGGATTTGACCCTGCTAAAACCAGCGTTGTAGGACGCAGTCGCAAAAACCACATTATTGCCGGTATTTTTCATCAGGTAATTCAGATAATAAGTACCGTAATTAATATTGGTGACCGGATTGTATAACTGCTCCACAGGGACACGGCGGCCGGTAATATGTTTGGCTGTTGCCGGCATAATTTGCATCAGGCCATGAGCTCCAACGGGTGACTTAGCTGTGGGGATAAAAGTACTTTCACGCCGCGCTATCGCCATAGCCCAGGCAGGATCAACCCGGGCTTTTTTCGAATAGGTCTGAATTTCTTTGTTAAAGGCCATAGGGAAACGTAAGTCTACATCGTCCCAGTAGCCCGCTTTAGCCAGCGCTACTATAGCGTTGTCGTACCAGCCCAGTTCATAGGCCAGTTTTGCCGCACTGTATTTTTGCAAATCACTGCCATATTGCTGCAAATGCGTCAGCTCGCGTTTGGCGGCATTCGGTCTTTTGATCGCTTGCCATTCTTTCATCCGGCGCACTGGCGCACTGCTTTTAAAAGCCAGAAAGTCGGTCTCAGACACCGGCACTGGTTTATGCGCCAGACTGGGTGGCTGACCTAAATGGGCCGCAGCCATATAACCATAGTAACTACGCAGTTTGGCCAGTTGCTGATAAATATGCACTGAAGATTCTTTTAAGTTCACCTGCTGATAAGCACGGGCTAACCAGTATTGACTGGAATCTTCTTCGGCCAGTTTGGCAGGCAGGGCTTTTACCGCTTCAATCACCGCGTACCAGTCTTTTTTCCGCAGCAGACTGGCCAATTGCCATTGCACAAACAAGCTATCTTTGTATTCATTAGGCACTATGGCGATAAATTTGTCGGCACGTGGGTCGTTTTTACTGGCCAAAGCTATAGCGATTTGGCGAGCTGTGACAGCACGATTTTCGTTGCTGAAGGCAGGATCTTTGGCAAAACGATTCCAGACTTCAATGGCCTGATCCGGTTTTTTCCAGACCAGCTTCTGCATACCGTAAGCAGCTAAATCACGCTCCAACGGGCTACGTAGCGGCAGGAAACTTTTGCGATAAACCAGTGAAGGGTTATCCATCACCTGCACCCATTTTTCAGCCAGATACTTCTGTTCCTGAGGTAATAAACTGCGTAAATAAGGCAACATACGTTGATTATCGGCTTTCACAGCCGCCATTACCCGCTGCCAAACGGCTTCAGGCGTACGCTGCCCCGCTTTACGCCAACGATCAAACAGAGGATCACATTCATCAGGCCGTGACTTACCTACAGCCCATAAATCCCGCACCGAAGGCCACACTGCTGCAGGCTTTTCCAGCACCAGCCGCATTTCCAGCGCCTGACAATCCAATACCACATCAGAGCCATATTGGTAGTTTTTCAGGAATAACTGAGCTTGTTTGCGATCCGCCAGATAGATCAACCAACGTTTGCGTAAGGTACGCTCCAGTGGTGTGCCCTGATGTTCCTGCATAAAACGCACAACAGCATTGGTGTCGTCCAGGGATTTACTGAGCCATTCCAGCTCCAGATAAGGCTGCAGCGGGTAAGCCTGCATTTCTTTTAATACTTTTTTGGCCTGAGCTTCGGTCAGTTTATGAATATTTTTTTCGGCCAGTTCAAAACGTTTACGCATGCCCTCATTAATAGCCTGGGCAGGAAAAACCACGGACAAGGCGGCGGTTGTCAGCAACCAAAGCGATGGACGGAAAACAGAGGAGAAACGCCACATACAAATATTTACCACCTATAGTTACTTGGACATCTATCGCAAATTCAAACAAGTGTTTAAATAACGGTTGAAATTTTTACTGAACCGCGACACACTGACTCTGCAATAGACTCATCTTACCAGTTGCGAATAAAAGCAATAGTCCAGCATGTCGGACGAAGGAGAACATTCATGATCTACCAGAGTAACAGCATCACCGTCGCCTATCTGGCGGATGGTATTGCCGAGTTTACCTTTAATGCTGCCGGTTCAGTTAATAAATTTGACCAACAAACCTTAGCAGATTGTCGCGCCGCTTTGAATCTGCTGCATGCAGATAAAAACCTGAAAGGTGTGATTTACACCTCAGGAAAAGACGCTTTTATCGTAGGCGCTGATATTACTGAGTTTTTAGGTACATTCCAGCAGCCTGAAGCACAGCTTATTCCCTGGATCAAATCTGCCTCTGACGTGTTCGACCTGGCTGAAGATTTACCTGTTCCTACCATAGCTGCTATTCGTGGTTTTGCTTTAGGTGGCGGTTTTGAGTGGACTTTAACTGCAGACTACCGTGTCGCAGACACCACAGCCAAAGTAGGTTTACCTGAAGTAAAACTGGGTTTAATGCCGGGTTTTGGTGGTTCAGTGCGTTTACCTCGTGTGATTGGCGCTGATGGTGCTATGGAATGGATCACCACAGGTAAAGAACGTGGCGCAGATGCCGCGTTAAAAGAAGGCGCTATTGACGCTGTAGTGGCGCCGGAGAAATTAAAAGACGCTGCGCTGTCCATGATCAAGGATGCAATAGCCGGCAAATTAAACTGGCAGAAAAAACGCGCAGCCAAATTACAACCACTGAAGCTGAACAAAATTGAAGCCACCATGAGCTTCAACACAGCCAAAGGCATGGTATTTGCCAATGCAGGCAAACATTACCCGGCTCCTATGGTGGCGGTAGAAACAATCGAAGCAGCAGCCCGTTTAGACCGCGCTGGTGCTGTGGCTTTAGAAAACGCTGCTTTTGCCAAACTGGCAAAAACCTCTGCCGCTTCTGCCCAGATTGGTTTATTCCTGAATGACCAGCTGATTAAAGGCAAAGCGAAAAAAGCCGCCAAAACAGCCACCAAAGACATCAAAAAAGCAGCCGTCTTAGGTGCAGGCATTATGGGTGGCGGTATAGCTTACCAGTCTGCGCTCAAAGGTGTGCCTGTGGTGATGAAAGACATAGCCGACAAAGCCTTAGAGCTGGGTATGGGCGAAGCCACTAAGCTGTTGAACAAACAGGTTGAACGCAAAAAGTTAGATGCAGTGGGTATGGCAAAAGTGATTGCCAGCATCCAGCCGACTTTGAGCATGGAACAGGTAAAAGCCGTTGATATAGTGGTAGAAGCCGTAGTAGAAAACCCAAAAATCAAAGGTGCTGTACTCAAAGAAGTGGAAGACTTAGTAGCGGCCGACGCTATTATTACCTCCAATACCTCGACTATCTCCATTGATTCGTTAGCCGCCAACTTAAAAGACCCAAGCCGCTTCTGTGGTATGCACTTCTTTAACCCTGTGCACCAGATGCCATTGGTAGAAGTCATTCGTGGTAAAGACACCAGCGAAGAAACTGTAGCTGCAGTAGTGGCTTATGCAGCTCGTATGGGCAAATCCCCTATAGTAGTAAACGACTGCCCTGGTTTTTATGTCAATCGCGTCTTGTTTCCGTACTTTGCAGGTTTCAGCAAACTGGTGTTAGACGGTGCTGACTTTGCCAAGGTCGACAAAGTGATGGAAAAAACCTTCGGCTGGCCTATGGGCCCGGCTTACCTGCTGGACGTAGTGGGTTTAGATACCGCCTTCCACTGTACAGACGTTATGGCCGCAGGCTTCCCAAGCCGCATGGGTAAAGTAGAAAACGACCCTGTCGCTCTGATGTATCAGGCCCAACGTTTTGGTCAGAAAAACGGTGTGGGTTTCTATGCATACAGCAAAGATGCCAAAGGCAAGCCGAAAAAAGACTCAGATGCAGCGGCCTATGAATTACTGGCTAAAGCTGGCGCTTCAGGCGTGGAATTCAGCGCGGACGATGTCATTGCCCGCTGTATGGTGCCGATGATTAACGAAGTGATCCGCTGTTTAGAAGAAGGCATTGTCGCTACTGCTGCCGAAGCAGATATGGGCTTAATTTATGGTTTAGGTTTCCCTCCGTTCCGTGGTGGTCCGTTGCGTTACGTCGACACCATTGGTCTGGCGAACTTTGTTGCTTTAGCCGACAAATACGCTCATTTAGGTGAAATCTATCAGGTCACAGACAAAACCCGCGCCATGGCAGCTTCTGGTGCCGTGTTCTACCCGGTTTAAGGCGGAGAGAAACAAATGAAACAAGCAGTGATAGTTGATTGTATCCGTACCCCTATGGGTCGTTCTAAAGCAGGTATCTTCCGCAACGTGCGTGCCGAAGAGTTATCCGCTTATGTGATGTCAGCTCTGGTTGAACGCAATCCGGCTTTAGATCCGGCCGAAATTGATGATGTGATCTGGGGTTGCGTGCAACAAACTCTGGAACAGGGTTTTAACGTGGCCCGTAATGCCGCCTTATTAGCTGGCATTCCGCATTCAGTGCCGGCTGTGACGGTCAACCGCCTTTGTGGTTCATCCATGCAGGCCTTACACGACGCAGTACGAGCCATTCAAACCGGCATGGGCGAGGTGTATTTAATTGGTGGTGTGGAACATATGGGTCATGTGCCTATGACTCATGGTGTGGATTTCCACCCGGGTTTAGGCAAAAACATCGCCAAAGCTGCAGGCATGATGGGTTTAACAGCTGAACTCTTAGGCAAGCTGCACGGCATCAGCCGTCAGCAACAAGACGAGTTTGGCGCCCGCTCTCACCGTTTGGCGTATGAAGCTACCTTGCAGGGTCGTTTTAAAAACGAAATTATCCCGGTGCAAGGCCATGACGCTGACGGCGTACTCAAAGTCTTTGATACAGACGAAGTGATACGTCCGGAAACCACAGTAGAAGCTTTAGCGGCTTTACGCCCTGTGTTTGACCCGGCCAACGGTACTGTAACAGCTGGTACATCTTCTGCTTTATCAGACGGCGCTTCCGGCATGCTGGTGATGAGCGAAGAAAAAGCCAAAGCCTTAGGTTTAAAAATCCGCGCCAAAGTCATAGGTATGGGTGTAGCGGGTTGCGACCCTTCTATCATGGGTTACGGCCCTGTTCCAGCCAGTAAAAAGGCGTTAAAAGCTGCAGGTTTAACAGTGGCTGATATCGATTATGCCGAGTTAAACGAAGCTTTTGCTGCTCAGGCTCTGCCCGTGATGAAAGACTTAGGTTTACTGGAAGTGATGGACAGCAAAGTCAACTTAAACGGTGGCGCCATAGCTTTAGGCCACCCGCTGGGCTGCTCAGGTTCACGCATCAGCACCACGCTGATTAACGTACTGGAAGACAAAGGTGGCAAATACGGTTTAGCTACAATGTGTATCGGCTTAGGCCAGGGCATAGCGACTGTATTCGAAAGAGTCGAATAAATACCAGCAGTTAGCTTTTGAATAAGAGGGTTGGCTT
>CAMLSF010000147.1 GCA_946482615.1 uncultured Chromatiaceae bacterium
ATAAGGCATGTACTTCTCCGGCGTATAACCGTAGCTCTGCTTGCTGCAGCGCTTTGACACCGGGAAAGTTTTTGTTGATCTGCCGCAGTTGCAGCACCGGCTTGATGACATTGTTGATCTGTTTTGACATCAGAATCTCCTGAAAAGCCAATATACCCTTCGTACTTGAAGCCGCAGCGTTGTTGACTGCGTGCTTTCGCCCCAGTCACATAGGTCTACTATGCTCCTGGGGTCTCAATCACTTGTCGCCTCGCTGCAACTCCAATTACTTTGGGTATAGAATTAATTACTTCAGGCGTCTTTTTTCATACTCAGCGGCAGCCGTATCCTGCAGGAATAAATCTCCTGTGGTGCTGATCAGCTTTTCTGTGTCTGTTTTCCCTTTCAGATAAGCTTCAATCACATCAAAGGCCGGGCCACCTAAATGTGGATTCAGCTCCACTGTGGCATTGGCATCGCCGTCCGCCATGGCTTTGAAATAATCTGGTACAGCATCCACAGACACCACCAGCATATCTTTACCTGGCTTTAAGCCAGCTTCTTTAATGGCCTGAATAGCGCCTAAGGCCATTTCATCGTTATGGGCCCAGAGTGCACAAATGCCTTTGCCACCCTGCTCGGCTTTGAGCAGGGATTCCATCACTTCTTTGCCTTTGGCGCGGGTAAATTCTGCGGTTTGGCTGCGGACAATTTTGGCTTGAGGGTGTTTTGCCAGCACTTCATTAAAACCTTTAGCGCGGTCTATGGCGGCCGTAGCACCCACTGTGCCTTGCAATTCGATGATATTGCACTGCTGTTGAGCCTGGGGTTGGCTCATTAACCAGGTCGCGGCTTTGCGGCCTTCTTCAACAAAGTCGGAGGCAATACGGGTAACAAATAACGACTCGTCCTGTACCTGCACATTACGGTCCACTATCACCACAGGAATACGGGCACGTTTGGCTTCTTTTAACACTGGCGTCCAGCCGGTTTCGACCACAGGGGCTATGATAATGGCGTCCACCCCCTGAGCAATAAAACTGCGCACCGCTTTGATTTGATTTTCCTGTTTTTGCTGCGCATCAGAAAACTTCAGCTCTATTCCGCGTTTTTTCGCTTCCGCTTTAACAGACTCGGAAAAACTGGTACGCCAGCCGCTTTCCGACCCCACCTGAGCAAAACCTACAGTAGTGGCAAAACTGCTGTGGCAGATAAAACACAGGCTCAAACCTGCAACTATGGATTTGATTTTCATAGGTCGACTCCCCTTGTCAAACAGGCCCTTATGATATTTTTTAAAGGCGGACCTGCGATGTTTTGATTGAACTTTGATTAAGATTAAAGGCTTTAGCTATACCCCAATACAAAACGGCTGCTGTGCCGGTATAACTGCCCTGCTTTCAGTAACACTGTTGGAAAATTTGTTTTATTCACCGCATTTGGATAACCATGAGGCTCCAGGCACAACGCCGCGTATTTCTCTATGGCTGTACCCTGATTGCCCACTATGCTGCCATCCAAAAAGTTGCCGCTGTAAAACTGAATGCCTGGTTGATCAGTAAACAACTGCAGAGTACGGCCCGAAACCGGATCCCTGACTAAGGCCGCGGGCCTGTTTAAATCGCGGTCTTTATTCAGCACAAAATAATGGTCATAACCATTTTCAAGCTGACTGATATTCTGGCCTATCCGCTTGCCCGCTTTAAAATCAAAAGCCCCTGTGACGGGCACTAACTCCCCTGTCGGCACCAGTTGTTTATCCAGCGCCAGAATAAAGTCAGCATCAAGCTGCAATTGCTGCTCAAGCACTGTCCCCCGCCCGACACCGCCTATAGCCCAATAGGCATGATTGGTCAGGCTAACCGGAGTGTCTTTATCTGCAACAGCGCTGTATTCCAGCAGCAGCTCGTGATGCGGCAGTAAGGAATAACGCAGCTGCACATCCAGTTGCCCCGGAAAACCCTGATCGCCCTCTAAGCTGGTGATCCGAAAAGTGACACTGACTCGGTCTTTTTGCTGTTCTATATCAAAACTCCAGAAGCGACTACCCAAGCCATCAGGGCCACCATGCAATTGATTGGGCCCTTCATTGGCCAGCAACGAAATCACCTGGCCTTGCTGCATATAAGCGGCAGCGCCAATACGGTTCGCCACCCGGCCTATAGTCACGGCAAAATAATAAGGATTGCGGGCAAAATGGCCCGGGTCCTGGTAGTTTTGCAAAAGCTCTGTTTTTTCAGCCGAGTCCGGGCCTGGCATCAGCACCGACCATAAACCAGCGCCTAAGTTACTTAGCGTCACAGTGAGTCCGGCCGGATTGGTCAGCTTAATCAGCTGCAGGGGCCGCTTTAACGCAGCCACCTGCAGAGTTTCAGTGGTGACATCAAAACTCATGTTAAGCATCAACCGCTGAGCTGGTTTTCACACCATTGATCAAACGCGGCAAACCCCATGGATTGGCGTTTTGCAGCTCTGGTGGCAATAACTCTGCCGGGTAATTCTGGAAACAAATAGGACGGACAAAACGGGCAATAGAAGCTGTACCTACCGACGTAAAACGGGCATCAGTGGCCGCAGGGAAAGGCCCACCATGCATCATGGCATCACAGACTTCCACACCAGTCGGGAAGTTGTTCACCACCAGACGCCCTACTTTTTGCCGCAGCAGGCTGATGAGTTCGGCCTGAGTGGCAAGTTCAGCTGCTGTAGCCTGTAAAGTCCCGGTCAGTTGACCTTTCAAAGCCCGCACTACGGCCAGTAATTGCGCCTGATCCACACAGCTTACCAACACAGACACATGACCAAAAACTTCTTCCTGCAAATGTGGGTTGGCTAAAAAAGCTTCGGCTGTGACTTTAAACAGTTTGGCCTGAGTGCAGAAGCCGGCTTTGCCGCCAACAGCTTCACCACTGCCGACCAATTCGACACCGGATTGAGCAGATAAATGCGTCGTGCCTTTTTGATAAGCCGCCGCTATACCTTCATTTAACATCACACCAGCTGGTACTTTGGCTAAAGCAGCGGAGGCTGCACTGCAAAATCTGTCCAAAGCCGGACTTTGAATAGCCACAGCCACACCCGGATTGACACAAAATTGACCTACACCCAAAGTTAAAGAACCAACAAAACCTGCAGCTATGGCTTCGGCATTTTGCTCCAGCGCCTCTGGCAATAACACCACAGGGTTGACGCTGCCCATTTCGGCAAACACAGGTATAGGTTCAGGCCTGTTGTTGGCCAGCTGAAACAGCGCCATACCACCCGCTAAAGAGCCGGTAAAACCTACAGCTTTCACTTCTGGCGCTACCACCAGTTCAGAACCTACTTCACGGCCAGCGCCCATAATTAAAGAAAACACACCAGCAGGTAAACCGCTCTTTAGAACGGCCTTATGCAAAGCGTGCGCAACCAGTTCACAGGTGCCGGGGTGGGAATTATGACCTTTGACTATGACAGGACAACCTGCAGCTAAAGCCGCAGCTGTATCACCACCAGCCACAGAAAAAGCCAGTGGAAAGTTACTGGCGCCAAACACCACTACAGGCCCTATTGGCTGATTGGTATAACGCAAATCAGGACGAGGCAAAGGCAAACGGTCAGGCAAGGCGGTATCAATACGGATATTCAGGTATTCACCAGAGCGGATAGAAGATGCAAACAAACGCAGCTGATTAACAGTGCGGGCACGTTCGCCTTCCGCCCGTGCTTTGGGATACCCAGTTTCCAGCGCGACACGCTCTGGCAACTCATCACCCAAAGCCATAATTTCAGCGGCGCATAATTCTAAAAATTCAGCACGCCGCTCAAGTGAAGTGGCCGCAAAAACCGGCGCTGCTGCTGCAGCCGCTGCTACAGCCTGATGCACCTGATTTTTGCTGGCATAACTCATTACAGGTTCAATAAAAGCGGCAGTAGCAGGGTTGACCGCCTGGTACTGACCCGCTTCGCCCTGCACCCATTGCCCATTAATCAGTTGTTGGCCTGTAATCATCATAACTAAACCCTTGTTCGTGGTAACAGATTCAAAAAAGCAACTGAATTCACTGCAACCGCAGTTAAATCCAGCCACCGTCCACAATAAAGTTTTGTGCTGTACATAATTTGCTGTCATCGGAGGCCAGAAACAGCGCCATAGCAGCCACATCTTCCGGCATCAGGCTGTCTTTGACACATTGATTTTTTTCAATATCCCGTGCTGTTTCTTCGTTGACCCAATACTTCAGCTGACGTTCTGTCATGACCCAGCCAGGTGTCAGGGTATTGACGCGGATTTTGTCCGGCCCTAAATCCCGGGCTAAACCCCGGGTTAACCCCAACACCGCAGCTTTTGAACTGGTGTAGCCCGGCATACCGCCCTGACTTTCGTACCAGCTCATTGAACCTAAATTGATAATGGAGCCGCCGCCCAGTTGCTTCATCTGCGGATACACAGCCTGAATAGCAAAAAACTGATGGCGTAAATTGATATTGACCCGTTGGTCCCAATACTCTGGCGTGACTTCCAGAAAGTTGTGTCTGGTATCGCTGGCAGCGTTGTTAATTAATACGCCAATAGCGCCAAGCTGTTGTCTGACCTGCTCTATCACCTGCTTTAAATCATCAATATTCAGCAAATCACAGGCGTAAAACTTAAGCTCAGCTTCTGGATATTTTACAGTTAAATCAGCCACTAAGGCCTTAGATTCAGCCTCTAAAATATCAACAAAAGCCACTTTAGCGCCCTGGGCGATAAAAGCTTCGACCAGACAAGCACCAATGCCTGAACCACCGCCACTGATAAATACTGTCTTTCCTTTCAGGCTGGGGTAGTGATTGGTTAAATTCATTATTTTGCCTCGTATAAAATAGCCTGTCAGGCTGGCACCACCCACCTGACAAGCCCGGCTTCCCCTGGTATTTGAAATCCCAGAGTACCAATGCCTAAACTAGTGCGAATGGGCTGGCACTGCAGCACCACGACAACCGACTAAAAAGTCGAAGTCGCAGCCTTCATCGGCCTGTAAAACCCGTTCACGATATATTTCCAGATAACCACCGGTGCGCATAATCACCTGGGTGGCTTTTAATTTCTCTAAACGTGCAGCCAGTTCCTCGTCTGACACTTCCAGATGCAACACACCATTGTGTGCGTCCAGCTGAATATAATCCCCTTCCTGCACTGCAGCTAAAGGCCCAAGCTCCATAGCTTCAGGCGTGACATGCAGCACCACAGTACCAAAAGCTGTGCCGCTCATGCGCGCATCAGAAATACGCACCATGTCTTTAATGCCTTTTTTCAGCACCTTAGGAGGTAACCCCATATTGCCGACTTCGGCCATGCCAGGGTAGCCTTTTGGTCCACAGTTTTTCAGCACCATCACACTGTTTTCATCGATATCCAGTTCAGGATCATTAATGCGGGCTTTGTACATATCGAAGTTTTCAAACACCACAGCTTTGCCACGGTGTTTGAGTAAATGCGGGCTGGCGGCTGAAGGTTTGAGCACTGCGCCACGGGGCGCTAAATTGCCCCGTAAAATACAAATACCACCGCTGGCGACCAGGGGGTTGTCCATAGTGCGGATCACATCATCGTTATAACATTCGGAATCTTTGACGTTGTCCCAGATGCTCTTGCCATTTACCGTCAAGGCATCCTTATTCAGCATGCCGTTTTCGCCTAAACGGCGCAGCACTGCAGGCAAACCACCTGAGTAATAAAACTCTTCCATCAGGTACTTACCGGACGGTTGCAGGTTGACCAGAGTCGGAACACCTTTGCCATGCGACCAGTCATCCAAAGACAAATCCACGCCAATACGGCCTGCTATGGCTTTTAAGTGGATCACCGCATTGGTGGAACCTCCTATAGCGGCGTTGGTACGGATGGCATTAATAAAGGCATCTTTGGTCAGAATTTTCGACAGTTTTAAATCTTCAAACACCATCTCGACAATACGCATACCGGATAAATGCGCCAGCACATAACGACGTGAATCTACAGCAGGAATAGCCGCATTGTGCGGTAAGCTGGTGCCTAAGGACTCCGCCATGCAGGCCATAGTGGAGGCTGTGCCCATGGTGTTACAGGTACCGGCAGAACGCGACATGCTGGCCTCCATATCCATAAACTGCTCCAGACTAATACGGCCAGCCTTGTATTCTTCATGTGCCTGCCAGACCAGGGTGCCTGAGCCGACATCTTTGCCATGGTGTTTACCGTTTAACATAGGCCCGCCCGTGACCACTATGGTCGGCAAATCACAACTGGCAGCACCCATTAATAAGGCCGGAGTGGTTTTATCACAGCCAACCAGCAGCACCACACCATCTATAGGGTTACCACGAATAGCTTCTTCGGTATCCATAGCGGCCAGATTGCGCGTCAGCATAGCTGTTGGGCGTAAATTCGATTCACCATTGGAGAACACAGGGAACTCCACCGGAATACCACCGGCTTCACGGATACCATTTTTCACCCGTTCCGCGATTTGACGAAAATGTGCATTACAAGGCGTCAGTTCAGACCAGGTATTACAGACCCCTATCACTGGTTTGCCCTGAAAGTGATGATCAGGAATGCCCTGATTCTTCATCCAACTGCGGTACATAAAACCGTTTTTGTCGTTAGTACCAAACCAGCTGGCAGAACGAAGCTGCACTTTTTTCTTTTCGTCTTGGGCCATAGTTGAATCCTGAAGCAATCTAATTTAATAATATTGTATTACTAATACATCAAGCTGAAGCCGGAGTTCAAGCAGTTCGTAAAAAATTTTCACCAAAGCAGTGCAGCTTTACAGGCTCTGCATTGATTTGATTGATCTTTTTTTCTTGCTCCTGAACAGTGCGAATTTTGCACAACCGACTCAAATTGGTTAGATTAGTCATACTATAAGATAATTATTATTAAATCACGACAGGGGTATTATGAAAAACGTTCAGATTTTTACCATTTTTCTGCTGACCGGATTATTGAGTCTGGTGAGCTTCGGCCTGTGGGCTGCCAACCCATTATTTACTGATGTACGCACTGCGGATCCAGCCGCTTTAGTAGTTGGCGATACTGTGTATCTGTACACAGGCCACGATGAAGCCAAAGACAATAACAGCTTTTTTGTGATGCATGACTGGCTGGTGTTTTCCTCCAAAGACATGAAAAACTGGCAGGCCCATGGCGCTAAACTCAAAGCCAAAGATTTCAGCTGGGCCAAAGGCGATGCCTGGGCTTCGCAGGTGATTGAAAAGGACGGTAAGTTTTATTGGTATGTCACAGTGCGGCACGCCAGTATCAATGGTTTTGCTATAGGTGTGGCTGTGGGAGATACACCGCTGGGGCCTTTTAAAGATGCCCGCGGCACTGCGCTTATTACCAACGATATGACCACCGATACCCAAATCGACTGGGATGATATAGACCCTTCGGTCTTTATTGATGACGACGGTCAGGCCTATTTATTCTGGGGCAATACCAAACCCCGTTACGCCAAACTCAAAGCCACTATGACAGAGCTGGATGGCCCTATTCAGAGTCTGGATCTGCCCAATTTTACCGAAGCCATCTGGGTGCATAAAAAGGGTGACTTGTATTACCTGTCTTATGCTTCGGGTTTTCCGGAAAAAATTGTCTATGCCACCAGCAAAAAAATCACTGGTCCCTGGGTGTATCAGGACATTCTGAACGAAGTGGCAGGCAACTCTCCCACTAACCATCAGGCCATTATTGAATTTAAAGGCAAAGATTATTTTATTTATCACACCGGAGCCGCTCAGCCTGATGGGGGTGAATTCCGCCGCTCTGTGGCGATAGACCGATTGTATTACAACAAAGATGGCACTTTAAAGCGCGTCATTATGACCAGTGAAGGTTTGGACAAGGATCAGAACTAACGAATGGATGGGCAGGTGCAGGGGCCGCGGCTTGTCCCGGCCCGTCCATCAGTACCGCGGTATCAATAGACTGGCGGGGATAAACCCCGCCTCTACAGTTCTGCTTGACAACAAAGACTGGAAACCAGATATTATTGATATTGTAATACAAATAAAAATTAACGAGGATGTGCGATGCGTTTAATTCAATTTGTCACACCAGAGCAGCAACGTGCTGTAGCTCTGGTGTTATCCGGCGCAGAGGTTCAGCCATTAAAAGCAGTTCAGACTGTCTATCAGCTGGCCAATTTGGCATTGTCTGCAAAAAAACCATTGCAGCAGCTTGTCACAGAGCTGGTCAGCGATCAGACACTGGATTATCAGGCCATAGTGGCTGAAGGCCGTTTGCTGGCCCCTTTTGATCATCCGGATCAGGCGCATATGCTGGTGACAGGCACAGGTCTGACTCACTTAGGCAGCGCCGATACCCGCGCCAACATGCATGCGCAAACCAGCGGCAAAGCAGTAGCTGAACTGACTGATACGATGAAAATGTTTAAGTTGGGACTGGATGGCGGTAAACCTGCTGCAGGTGAAACCGGTGTCCAACCTGAATGGTTTTATAAAGGAGATGGCAGCATAGTGGTATCCCCCGGTGCTCAGTTGCTCTCTCCTTCTTTTGCTTTAGATGGTGGCGAAGAGCCTGAAATTGTTGGGGTTTATATCAATGATGCTGAAGGTCAACCCTGGCGTATTGGTTTTGCTTTAGGCAATGAGTTTTCCGATCATAAAACCGAACGGCTGAATTATTTATATCTGGCACATTCCAAACTACGGCCTTGTGCTGTAGGTCCTGAGTTGCTGCTCGGCGATTTACCCACTCATATTGAGGGCACATCCCGTATTTACCGCGACGGCCAATTACTGTGGCAAAAAGCTTTTGTCAGCGGTGAAGATAATATGTCACACAGCATCAGCAACCTTGAACATCACCACTTTAAATACGCATTGTTTTGCCGCCCTGGTGATGCCCATCTGCACTACTTTGGCACCGCCACTTTAAGTTTTGGTGATGGCATTGAAACTCAGGCCGGTGATGTATTTGAAATTGAAGCCCCGGCCTTTGGTTTGCCGCTGCGTAACACCTTGGCTGTGGATACTAAACAGCCGTTGAAAGTGAAACGGCTGTAAAACTAAAAATGGGGTCAGATCACATTAGTTACGCATAAC
>CAMLSF010000148.1 GCA_946482615.1 uncultured Chromatiaceae bacterium
GGCGGCGAGTTGTCGCAGTTTATTTTGTATGCGGTATTAACAGCTGGTGCTATTGGCGCTATTGCCGAAGTTTGGGGTGACTTACAACGGGCCGCTGGTGCGGCCGAGCGTTTAATGCAACTGCTGAATGTAAAGTCTCCTGTAGTAGAAAAAGCCGATCCTCTGCCTTTTGTGATGCCTGAACATAATCTGGCAGGCACTGGCATTGAATTTGTCGGCGTTAATTTCAGCTATCCATCAAGGCCTGATACTTTGGCCTTGCAGGACTTTTCACTGCAGATTAAACCCGGTGAACATATAGCTCTGGTGGGGCCTTCGGGCGCTGGCAAAACTACTTTGTTCCAGCTGTTGCTGCGTTTTTACGATCCACAAAGCGGACAGGTGAAATTTAACGGCACAGATTTAAAAGATGTACGTTTAACAGACGCCCGCCAGCCTTTTGGCATAGTGCTGCAGGACACTGTGATATTCGCAGGTTCTGTGCTGGATAACATTCGTTATGCCCGGCCTGAAGCCTCTGAACAAGAAGTGCAGCAAGCGGCAAAAATGGCGGCAGCGCATGACTTTATTCTGGCATTACCTGAAGGCTACCAGACTTACTTAGGCGAACGGGGTGTACGTTTATCCGGTGGTCAGCGCCAGCGTATTTCTATAGCTCGAGCCATCTTAAGCAACCCTTCAGTGCTATTGCTGGATGAAGCCACCAGTGCGTTGGACGCTGAAAGCGAACGGCAAGTGCAGCAGGCATTGGATAACGCTGCCCAAAACCGCACGACTTTGGTGATAGCACACCGGCTGGCCACAGTACTTGCAGCAGACCGTATTGTCGTGCTGGAAGCCGGTCGTATAGTGGCGCAGGGCACCCATACAGAACTTTTGCAAAGCAGTGAGTTGTATGCCCGCTTGGCGGCGCTGCAGTTTAGTCATTAGTTTTAGGACCAGGACTCGGTTCCAGATAAAACGTTGGAGCCGGGTAAAGGTTCATATTCCTCTGCTGTTCAGAATCCTTAGTTCTGCCCGTCGATCATAAATAAATCAGCATTGGTTTCGACACTAAGCGAATAAAACACGCCATCTTTACCTAAAGAAAACTCAAGCAAGTTGTCGTTTTGCAGCAAAGTTTTGCTGCTTTTTGTATGCATGTTGTATTCAACCAAGGTTTTTTTACCTTCGGGTTGAGTAAAGTACAGTAGTCGTTGCTTATCTATCGCAAACTGAAAGCTACGTTTTATTCTGTCTGGTGGCATGAGTTTAATGGCGCTGGGCTTGTTATTCAGCATCACCTGACCATCAGGTAAAAAACGCACCAAATGGCCATAAGTCGAATTGGCGTAAAGGAATTGTGTGGCAGGTATCACCTTTGAAACTACTTTAGTTCCCAAATCAAACTGATAGGCCTGCCATTGATTTTTTGTGTTCAGACTAAAACTGAGCTTATGTTGATCCAGCCAGGACATGCCGCGGATCTCCTGTTGTTCAATTGGTACTTCCATCATCGTCTGAAAGTCGACATCGACAATGCGTATCCTGTTGCTGGACATCATGGCTATGCGTTTGTTGTCGGGTGACCACTGTATATCTATGTAATGTAGGGCGTCATTCAGATTTGTGATCCGCTGCGCTGTGTCCTGAGTGATATCCTGTAACCAAAGTTGTGATGCGCCACTTCGTAAAGAAATAAAAGCCAGGCGTTGTCCGTCATGACTGATTGCCGGCACTCTGTCTGCAACAGATGAGTTAGCCGGTTGCACTGCCTGATGTTGTTGATCGACAGCTGGTTCAAAAGCCTGATAAAACAAATCGGTATTGTTTGTCAGGCCAGAATACAAATAGCCTTTACCATCAGGCAAACGTTGTGGGGCCACAATCTGATGCACGCTGTTGTAAATAGTTGATTCGTCGCTGCCATCCGGTTCTACCGAAACTAAGCTGCTGGCGGGGTAAGGCCCTAGTATTACAATGTGTTCACCGTCATGAGCCCAGATCCCACAGCAGGTATAGTCAGTCCTGCTGAACAAGGTATCAAGTTTTCCGCTGTCCAGATCCAAGCTATAAAACCATAGATTCTGCGAAACATCGGGTGAGCTGATCACGATCTTGTTCTCAAACGGATGTAAATCGAACTCAGTGTGGCCCGCCAGAAAGGCTTCTGGCTGATTTAGTTTTGTCAGTTGGCGGCTCGGTATATCCAACTGATAAAGCAGGTAGGGATGACGCTTAGATTCTCTGATTGTCATTATCAGCTTCTTGCCACTGTGATCAAACAGGGCTTTACCATAACTGCCCAAAGGACACTGATGTACAGACTCAGAGCTCAACACCCTGTCATTTTGCAAAGTCAGAATCCTGTATTCACAACTGCTTTTACTGGTGAACAGATACACCAGTCGCTGACCGTCAGGTGACCAGCTGGCAGGGCCTGAAAATCCTTCAGCGTCACCTATTTGCAGGTTTTTTTCTGTCGTTAAATCTTTGAGATAGAGTTTAAGTTGTCCCTGTGTAGCTGATGTATACGCCAGATATTTGCTATTAGGGGAGACTGCACCATGATACTCATCTCCTGAATGGCGGGTTATGGCCCTTGCATTCAGTGGGGATCCTGTTTCTGAAGGGCTGAACCCCCAAAACAACGATACTAAGATCACAATCAGTACGATAAAAAGCAGGCTCAGCGTTATAGAGGTGGAAATAACCCCGGGGTTTGTTACTGTTTTAATAGCAGGTTCTGCTTGAGTGGGGGCAGATTGATCTTCCAGTTGAACCGATGCGATAAAGCGGTAACCTTTTTTTGGGTAAGTGACGATAAAACGGCTGGCTTTTACATCGTCATTCAAGTCTTTACGCAGTTTTGCAATAACCCGGGTTACGGCGTTATCCGTGACAAACTGGCCTTGCCACACCTGCTGAATCAACTCGTCGCGACTGATGATCCGGTCAGGATGCTGGCAAAAGTAACTTAACACTTCTGCAGTTTTGGATTCCAATGAAATGCGCTGAGTTGATGTTGTGAGGTTTTGTAATTGCTCACAAAATACAATGTCGTTAATTTTGTATTGCATATCAGTAGGTTATTTGCATCCTGCTAAATTTTGATATGAGTTAACCAGGCTTCGTCATAAAAAATCACAACTCATCACCCGGCTCTCACTACTTTGTTTTATGGATTGCTTACTTTGCGGATCAGGTTTCGCATCGTACTGTTTATGCGGGGTACAGCCCGCAGCTATATAAAACAGTACAGAGGTGCGATTGAGTTCGTCAATTCCAGCAGAGAGAGCATTTTTAATGGATCCAACCTTATCACGACCCTTACTACAAGCTATCGCCTTGTTTCTGTTATTTTTTTTACCAGAGTTAAAAGCCTGTGAGGAGCAGACCGGAGCTGGCAAAATCTCAGGGCAGTATCTGATCCAGGACGATCTGTTGATTAAAGTCGATAAAAACACAGAGATGTCTGTGCTGGTGGTGCGGCCGCGTACTTTGGCACAACCCTTACCCGTTGCATTACGTTTTACTATTTATGCAGAGCAAGACCGAAGTCTCGATATTGCTAAAGCCTGCAAGGCAGCGAAGCATGGTTACATAGGCGTTATTGTTTATGCCAAAGGCAAGCATTTAAGCCGCAGCACTATCGAGCCTTATGAAACAGAAGTGGATGATGTAACTGCTGCAATCAACTGGCTGGCGAAGCAAACCTGGAGTGATGGCCGTGTTGCTATGTATGGCGGAAGTTATGAGGGCTTTGCGCAGTGGGCAGCGACTAAACGTATGCCAAAAGCACTAAAAACCATAGTGCCTTATGTGGCCGCTATTCCAGGTCAGGGTTTGCCTATGGAAAACAATGTGTTTATCAGCGCCAATTATGGCTGGCCCTTTCATGTGACGAATAACAAGTACAAAGATGACTCTATTTATCAGCAGCGGGACAGATGGCAAAATCTGACCAGTCATTGGTACAAAAGTGGCAAATCATACCGGGAGCTGGACAGCTTTGATCAACAACCCAACCCATGGTTTCAGCGCTGGTTACAGCATCCTTCGTACGACGGTTACTGGCAAGCTATGGTGCCTTACCAGCAGGATTTTGCACAAATTAGTATTCCGGTTATGACAGTGACAGGGTATTACGATGATGGGCAAATTTCGGCGTTGCACTATCTGAATGAGCACTACCATTATCGGCCGGACGCCGAACATTATCTGGTGATTGGTCCTTATGATCACAGAACAGCGCAAACTAAAGCGGGTGATTCTCTGCGGGAAATGGCTGTTGATCCGGTTGCACGTATTGATATTGCAGATTTGACCTTTGCCTGGTTGGATTATGTGCTCAAAGGCAAAACCAAACCTGCTTTATTGCAGGATAAAATTAACTATCAACTGCCGGGAGCTAATAGCTGGCGCCATGTCGCGTCGCTTCAGAAGTTAAACGCGACCAGTCAGACTTTTTATTTAAGTGCGGCTACAGCAGATAAGCCAGCTATGCTGACGAAGGTAAAACAACAGCAATCGGGTTCCATGGTTACGCAGGTTGATCTGGCCGACCGCGACAACGGCAATAGCTATTACCCCTGGCCTATAGTGACTAAGCAGATTGAGCCTGGTACAGGCAAGCTCTATATCAGCGAGGTATTTTCAAAAGAAACTGAATTCAGTGGACAGTTTTCAGCGAAGTTGGATGTTCGCACCAACAAGAAAGATTTTGATCTCTCAGTGGTGCTGTACGAGCAACAAGCGGACGGGAGTTATGTACATCTGGCTTATTACCTGGGACGAGCCAGTTATGCCAAAGATATGACAAAACGCCAGTTGTTGATTCCGGGTCAGATTGAATCCATTCCTATTGTGCGCAGCCGTATGGGCAGTAAATTGCTCAAGCCTGGCAGCCGCCTGATATTATGGGTCAATGTAAATAAAAACGACTCTGCTCAGGTCAATTATGGCAGTGGTAAAGACGTCAGCAGCGAGACTATAGCGGATGCTAACGAACCTTTGACTGTGGAGTGGCTGAACTCAAGCGTCGTGACTATTCCATTGCAGCAGCCACTGGCCATAAAGTAAAGCAGGCTGTGTTTTTTATAACCAGTGTTCGAGTTTGGTTACATAATCTGCCGGCAACAAATGACCACTATCGAAACGGAATAGCTTTTTATCCGGGTTGGGCAAAGCATCAAACAGTTGTTGATTCTGTTTGATGCTGGCGTATTCGTCGTCATCTGCAGTCAAGAGCCAGACCTGATTATCCGCCAGACCCGACATTAGATTGAGTGGTGCTACCAGGGCTGTGGTGTTGTTCATATGAGGTGGCACTATGGCGGCAACACTGTGGATACGGGAGTCAACCCCGGCCAGCAGCAGGCTGATTTGTGCGCCCATGCTGTAACCCACCAGTTTAATCTGGTTTTTATCAAGCATAGGTTGCTGTACCAGCCAGTCCAACAACACACGATGATCCCTTACTGTATCCACCAGCATGGTTTCGTACGGTTCACGTTCGCCCCACCAGTGTAAATTATCAATAATATCGACAATGCTTAAATTCGGATCTTTACGTAAACCATGATGGCGGGCATCTATGGCGACTACTGCATAACCTTTCGCCAGCGCCATGGCTGTTATTTTGTCGGTTTGCTCATAGGTTGCACTGGTTTTGAAATGATCCTGCCACCAACGAATCTGGCTGCGTCCCATCGCATGAGCGCCAATCAGCACTGGCACAGGGCTTTGAATTGTTTTTGGATCTTGTGGATAGCTAATACGACCATTCACAGTCACGCCATCAAAGCTTTGGTAAGTAAATTCAAAGCTTTGGGAAGTTAACTCTTTGAGCTCCAGCTGCACCTGCTGTGTTGCAGGGTAAGCATAACGTGCGCTCAGCTCTTCAGCGCTTAGGCTATAAGGTTTTAAGCCAAATACGCCATACCAAAGCGCTGCTACTCCTGCCACTACAACACCTATGGTCAACATTGCCCTTTTTCCTTTTGTAAGTGCCATCACTTTTTCCTGTTTTTCTGTCAGGTGAAACGGAGTTCCTGCATCTGTGGCACCAAGCTTAAAGCAGCAAATGTGAAAAGGACGTCAAACGGAGTTCTGGGTATTAGCTTATTTTTATTATTTTAAAATTCTCTATAACAGAATGAAAGTTGCGTTTTTCACTAATTTTCATTCTTTTTTATTCCTCTATTATATGACTCATGGACTGGTTACGCAGTCGTCCATTAACAAAACCAAAACTCAATTATCCAGAAGGAATTTTAAAATGTTCAAATTAAACAAAACTTTACAATCTGTTATTGCTGGTGTTTCTCTGTTTGCTGCTATCAGTGCTCCTGCTTTAGCGGGTGAGCCAGGCAAAACGCTGTTAACACCAACTAACCACACGCTGATTTTGATTGACCACCAGCCACAAATGGCTTTTGCCACCCGCTCTCATACAGTGGAAGAAGTGCGTAATAACGTCACAGGTTTAGCCAAAGCGGCTAAGGCTTTTGAAGTGCCAACTATTCTGACGACAGTAGCGGCTAAGTCGTTCAGCGGTCCAATTTTCCCTGAACTACAAAAAGTATTTCCGGAGCAAACTCCGATAGACCGCACCACCATGAATACCTGGGAAGACAAACGAGTGACGGATCTGGTGAAGAAATTCAAAAAGAACAAAATTGTGATTTCTGCTTTATGGACTGAAGTTTGTGGTGTAGGCCCAGTGCTGTCGGCCATAGATGAAGGCTACGAAGTGTATTTTGTCACTGATGCTTCAGGTGGCGTCAGCAAAGAAGCTCATGATATGGCGGTCCAACGTATGATCCAGGCCGGTGCCCGTCCTGTAACCTGGTTGCAATACATGTTAGAGCTGCAACGTGACTGGGCCCGCACTGCCTCTTATGAAGCTGTGACTGATATTGCCAAAGAACATGCAGGTGGTTATGGCTTAGGTTTGATTTACGCCACTGAAATGTTCCATGCCAAAGAAGGTCAGTAATTCTAAGGCTATCTGAGCAGAAGGCCACGCTAAGTGGCCTTTTTATCGAAAGAGGAAGGAGGCGAAGATGAAAATTTTAACAACTTTAGCTTTACTGATCATCGCAGCTACATACAGTCAAAATGCGGCGGCCACTACTGAGCAGTTGTACGCCAAAGGGCAGGTGTTATCCCAGCAGTGTTTAGGTTGTCATGGTGAATTTGGTATAGCGCCTGTGGCCACTAACCCTAATCTGGCCGGACAAAATAAAGAGTATTTGCAGTACGCCTTAAAGGCCTATCGTGATGGTAAACGTAAAGGTGGCCTGGCTTTTATTATGCAGGCTAATGCCAGTGCTTTGTCGGATCAGGATATTGAAGCTCTGGCAGTATTTTTTTCATCTCAAAATGGCAGACAAGCTGCTGCTCAGTAGTAGCAGGGCACTGAATTAAAAGGAAGATTTTATGAAACTGGTTCAACATTTAGTCGCAGCGGCCGTAGCCTCTGGTTTGTCATTCAGCCTGATGGCGGCTGATTTAATAGTCTACAACGCAAAAATTCAAACCTTTGATGGTAAAGAATATTCGGCTTTTTCTGTCACCAATGGCCGCTTTGAGCAATTAAGTACAGACAGCCAAAGCCTGCTGGCACAAAAAACAGCCACCACTCAACTGATAGACGCCCAGGGCCGCCGGGTGATCCCTGGCATCAACGACTCTCATCTGCATGTGGTGCGTGGTGGTCGCTTTTACAATTTAGAAACCCGCTGGGAAGGTTTAACCTCATTAAAAGAAGCTTTGGCTTTACTGAAAAAGAATGTTGAAGTGACACCTGAAGGTCAGTGGGCCAGAGTTGTAGGCGGATTCAGCCCTTATCAGTTTAAAGAAAAGCGTTTACCTACGTCGGCTGAACTAACAGAAATAGCGCCCAATACACCTGTTTTTGTCCTGCATTTGTATTCTGGTGCTGTGCTGAATAAAAAAGCCATGCAGGTGCTGGGTATCACTAAAGATTCAGTGGCACCCAAAGACAGTTATTATGAAAAAGATGCGCAGGGTGAATTAACGGGCCGTTTAATTGCCGATCCTAACCCTACGCTGTTGTACAAAACCATAGCTGCGCTGCCGCAGTTGTCGCAGGACGACCAGCTGAATTCCAGTAAACAGTTTTACAGCAAACTGCTGAGTTTAGGTGTGACCAGCGTAGTGGATGCTGGCGGCGGTGGTCATGATTTTCCTGAAAATTATGAAGCTTCGACCGTATTGGCTGTGACTGGTAAATTGCCAATCCGGGTGTCGAACTACTTATTCCCACAAACTCCGGGTAAAGAGCTGAGCAGCTTTAGCCAATGGATGAGTAACTACAAAAACAACCAGAACCTGCATTTGCATCTGGACAATGGTTATGTGGTCGAAGGTGGGGGCGAATTGCTGGCCTGGAAAGCCTCTGACTACGAAAACTTTATGTCAGCCCGGCCAGAACTGGATGCGGATGCCGATCCTGAATTAGAGCAAATAGTACGTTTGCATTTAGTACAGGGCTGGCCTTTCCGGATCCACGCCACTTACGATGAGTCAATTGAACGTATGCTGACGGTGTTTGAAACTATTAACCAGACTCAGCCGCTGAATAAAGTCCGTTGGATTATCGACCATGCTGAGACTATTTCAGATAAAAATCTGAAACGGGTCAAAGCTTTAGGTGGTGCTATTGCAGTGCAGGGCCGGATGGCTTTTGCCGGTGAAGATTTTTTACAGCGTTATGGCAAAGCCAAAACAGAACAAAGCCCGCCATTTAAAAAGATGCTGGAGCTGGGTATTCCGGTAGGTTTTGGCACAGACGGCACCCGTGTTGCCAGCTTTAACCCCTGGGCCACCTATTACTGGGCTGTGTCAGGTA
>CAMLSF010000149.1 GCA_946482615.1 uncultured Chromatiaceae bacterium
AGTGACAGCGGCCCCGCTGTTCTGTTACATTCAGTTTTGTTAACAAAACCTCGGCCTTATTGTTCAGGGACAGATGCGTCTTAAGCAAATTAAATTAGCGGGTTTTAAATCCTTCGTTGATCCTACCCAGGTGGCTTTTCCCGCTGCAATGACAGCAGTAGTGGGGCCAAACGGCTGCGGTAAATCCAACGTCATTGACGCTGTGCGCTGGGTGCTGGGCGAAAGCTCGGCGAAAAACCTGCGTGGTGATGCGATGACGGACGTTATTTTTAACGGTTCGACTCAGCGCAAACCCGTGTCTCAGGCCTCAGTTGAACTGATGTTTGAAAACACCCAGGGCCGTCTGCAAGGTACGCTGGCCGATCGCAGCGAAATAGCCATCAAAAGGTTAGTGACCCGGGACGGCCAGTCGAATTACTTCCTTAATGGCACTAAATGCCGGCGCCGTGATATCACTGACATATTCCTTGGCACAGGTTTAGGCCCACGTAGTTACGCTATTATCGAACAGGGCATGATTTCGCGGCTGATTGAATCCAAGCCTGCTGACTTACGTATTTTTATCGAAGAAGCGGCTGGTATTTCCAAATACAAGGAGCGCCGGCGCGAAACCGAAAACCGTATTAAACATACCCGCGAAAACCTGGACCGTTTATCTGATGTGCGGGAAGAACTGGGTAAAAACCTGGATAAACTCAAACGTCAGGCCGCTGCTGCCGCACGTTTTAAAGAACTCAAAGCACAGGAACGTAAACTCAAAGCCGAATTGGCTTGTGTCAAATGGTTACACTTTCATGGCCTGCTGCAAAAAACAGAGCTGGACATTCAGCACAAACTGACCGAAATAGAACAGTTTCAGGCGGCTCAATCCGGTGATCAGCTGCTGGTGCTGCAACTCAAAGAGCAGCAACAGGATTTACGTGCTGAACAGCAGCAGGTGCAGCAGCAGTATTATCAGGTCGGCAATCAGATCACCCGTTTAGAGCAGCAACAACTGCATCAACGTCAGCGCCGTCAAAGCCTGACCGATGAACTGCGTTCATTGCAACTGACCTTGCAGGAAGCTGATTCCTACATAGCGCAGCAGCAGGAGCAACTGGCAGAACTTGAATTTCAGCTGGAAAACGCAGCACCTGATAGCGAACTGAAACAAGAACAGTTTGAAAGCCTGACCGAACAGGCAGAGCAGGCCCATGAGCAATTACTTCAGGCGCAGAGTGCACTGCAGCAATGGCAGCAGCAGTTTTTTGCGCTGCAACAACAGCAGCAACAGAATCAGTTAAAGGCTCAGCACAGCCAGCAACAACAGCAGCAGTTACTCAACCGTATCAGTCAGTTACAGCAAGAATTATCTCAACTGGATGCAGTGGCCGATTCAACTGCGGCAGAGCCATTGCTTGCCAAACAACAAGAAACACAGCAGCAACTTGAACTACTGCAGCAGCAAAGTGCCGAAGCCGATCAGAAGTACCAGTTTTTACTGCAATCGCAACAGGAACGTAAACAGCAGCAACTGGTGCGGCAAAGTGAATTAAGGCAACTGAAGACGCAGCAGGACAAACTCAGCCATATTCAGCAGCAGGTGAATCAACAGCAACAACAGCTGCTAAAACAGCTGGAAATTGAGCCGAAATGGGCCAAAGCTGTCAGTCTGGTGTTAGGGGAATTGCAGCATGCCAGGGTAGAGCAGGGCACTGAACAGGACATGGAACAAAGTTATGTACTGCCTAGCCAATTAAAAGCTCAAAGCGGTACTTTAGCTGCTGTGATCCGTTCTGGTCTTTATCCGGACTCTTTCCACAGCGTGTTGCTGGCTGATAACTTAGAACAGGCCAGGGCAAAACAAAACCAGTTGCAAGCGACTCAATCCGTGATTTGTCCTGAAGGCATTTGGCTGGGCAGCAACTGGCAACTGGTGCCAGGGCAGGCGGCTTCAGACAACTACTTAACACGGCAACAGCACTTGCTGGAACTGACAGAGCAAATTCGGCAACTTGAACAGCAGTTATTGGCAGATCAGCAGCAAGAAGCGCAATCTGATACTGAACTGGCAAGCAGCAAACAGCAGTGGCAACACAGCCAGCAGCAGCTGCAGCAGACAAAAGACCAGCTGCAAAACATCAGCACAGAGCTACTACTGTTGCAACAACAGCAGCAATTGCAGCAGCAAAGACGTTTGCAGGCATCCGCTGAATTAACGGCGCAGCAGCGGGACTTTGAGCTGCTAAGCCAGCAGTTGGATGAGCTGGAGCAACAAGCTGAAGCATTAGACGAACAGTACCAGACGCAAAAAGCCAAAGAATGGCAGTTGCAGCAACAACAAACACAAAGCCAACAGCAGCATCAGCAACTGAAACAACAGCAGGATTCAGTGCGTCAGCAACTGCAGCAATTGCAGCTGGAGCAACAAAGTGCGCAAAAGCAGCTGAGTTTCAGCCAGCAGAATTTACAACGTAGCCAGCAACAACAGCAGCAACTGCAGCAGCGTTACCAACTGGTGCAGGATCAACTGACTGAAGTATCAGAACCCGATGGCGAGCACCATGAAACTTTACAGTTGTTGTTAGAACAACGTGCTGAAGTTGAACTTTTAGTGCAGCAAAAAGCCGAAGCTTTACATCTGTTGGACGACAAACTGCGTCAGGCTGAACAAGGCCATCAGGGCGTCGCGCATATACTGACGCAAAAGCAAAAAGAATTAGCTGATTTGCAATTAAACGCTGAAGGTTATCGTGTGCGGGCTAACAATATGCTGGAGCAACTAACTGAGCTGCAGGTGAACTTTAAAGAGCTGAGTGAAACTTTGCCGGCCGAAGCGAACGAGCAGGAATGGCAACAGCAACTGGAAAAAACACAGGACGCAGTAGGGCGTTTAGGGCCCATTAACCTGGCGGCTATTGAAGAATTTGAACAGCAGGATGAGCGTAAACAGTATCTGGATGCGCAGCATCAGGATTTAGTGTCCGCATTAGAGACTCTGGAAACTGCGATCCGTAAAATTGACCGGGAAACCCGGCAAAAATTTAAAGAAACCTTTGAACAGGTGAATGAAGGGCTGCAAACTTTGTTTCCAAAAGTCTTTGGTGGAGGCAGTGCCTATCTTGATTTAACCGAAGAAGATCTGTTAGAAACAGGTGTAACTATCATGGCGAGACCGCCAGGGAAAAAAAACAGTACAATTCACTTACTCTCGGGTGGTGAAAAAGCGCTAACCGCTTTATCATTGGTGTTTTCGATTTTTCGATTAAATCCGGCACCTTTTTGCATGTTGGATGAAGTTGATGCACCTTTGGATGATGCAAACGTCGGCAGATTTTGTAATCTGGTACGGGAAATGTCTGAAACTGTGCAATTTATTTATATCAGTCACAATAAAATTGCCATGGAAATGGCGGCACAATTAATGGGGGTGACTATGCAGGAACCCGGTGTGTCGAGAGTTGTAGCTGTAGATGTGGAAGATGCCGTGAAAATGGCACAAGCCTAAAAACTAAAAGGTAAAAGAGATGGCTGAGGAATTACGTTTAGTCTTGATTGTTTTGGGTGTATTGGGGATCAGCGCTTTAGCTTTACATGGCTGGTGGACTGTCCGGAAAAATAACAAAGACATTGGCAAATACGAAGTGGAGGATACACCCTCGACCACCAGAGCCGATGGTTTTGATGAGTTGGGCATAGGCCGCAAGCGTGTGTTGCAACCGGGCGAAAAGCCACAGCCTAAACCCACACCTACGGTCGCACCCAAAGCCAATAAATTACGTGAACCGGTAAAAGTTCGTCGTGAGCCTGAATTAAACGAGCCTTCGCTGGATCTGGGCAGCTTTTCAGCCACAGATGAGCCTTATGCTGAAGCTGTGGCCGAAGAGCAACAGGCCGCCTATGAAGCTGAAAAAGATCAAAGTGCTCAGGCGCCAGCGAACGAAGTGTTGATCCTCTATGTGTTACTGCCGGAAGGCGAAGAAATTAACGGCTCTCTGTTATTGCCTTCTTTACTGACCTTAGGCTTTAAATACGGTGAAATGAATATTTTCCACCGTTTCCAGGACAACGCAGGCTCAGGCGAAGTGCTGTTTTCTCTGGCCAACATGTTTAATCCTGGCACCTTCGATTTAGAAGAGATGGATAAAATGAATACCAGAGGTTTAAGTTTGTTTATGACCTTGCCAGGGCCTGGTGAAGCCTTACAGAACTTCAACCTGATGCACAGCGCGGCGAAAAAACTGGCCGATGAATTTGGTGGTCAGGTGCTGGATGGTCAACGTTCAGTGCTGACAGTACAAACAGTGCGGCATTATGTGGAAAAAATCCGTGAGTTCCAGCGTCAGCGCCTGATCCACGGTTAATGCAATACAGCTATCAAACAGGCCCCGTTATCGGGGCCTCGTTATTTTAGAATTTAAGATTTTTAGTGTCCGGGTCATTCAAATGAATCAAACTCTGCAACAACGCCTGCAACAGCTCAAAGACCAACTGGCTTATCACAATCACCAGTATTATGTGCTGGATAATCCCAGCATTCCTGACGCCGATTACGACCAGCTGTTTTTGGAGTTAAAGCAGATAGAACAACAACATCCTGAATGGGTAACCGCAGATTCACCAACTCAACGGGTGGGCGCTGCACCTTTAAGTAAGTTTGGTCAAATCAGCCATCAGGTGGCTATGTTGTCGCTGGATAACGCTTTTGATGCTGACGACTTTGCTGCGTTTTACAAACGTATGGCCGACCGTATTGATGCAAGCAAAGACTTTGAATTTTGCGCCGAACCCAAGCTGGATGGTTTAGCCGTCAGTATTCGTTACGAGCAGGGGTTGTTAGTACAAGCGGCGACCCGTGGTGATGGTTTTACCGGTGAAGATATTACCGCCAACGTCAAAACCATTAAGGCGGTGCCGCTGAAACTTTTTGGTGAAGTACCTGCTGTGCTGGAAGTGCGGGGCGAAGTTTTTATGCTGCTTGAAGGTTTTGAGGCGATGAATGACAAAGCCCGTGCTTCGGGCGATAAAGTCTTTGCCAACCCCCGGAATGCTGCGGCTGGCAGCTTACGACAGCTGGATCCAAAGATCACAGCCACCCGGCCTTTAATGTTTTATGCCTATGCAGTGGGTGCTGTGGAGGATGAGGCTCAACTGCTAAACAGCAAAAGCCATTATCAACGGCTGCAGCAACTCAAAGCCTGGGGGTTGCCGGTTTGTCCGGAAATCCGCCATGTGGAAGGTTTGCAGGCCGCTTTGGAGTACCAGCAAAATATTCTGACTAAACGCGCTGCTTTGCCTTATGAAATAGATGGTGTGGTGCTGAAAGTCGACGATTTAGCGCAGCAACAGGCTTTGGGTTTTGTTGCCCGGGCGCCACGCTGGGCTATTGCCTTTAAATTTCCGGCTCAGGAAAAAACCACAACCTTGCTGGATGTCGAGTTTCAGGTCGGCCGCACCGGCTCTATCACGCCCGTAGCGCGTCTGGAGCCTGTGGTGGTGGGTGGTGTCACTGTCAGTAATGCCACTTTGCATAATCAGGATGAAATTAACCGCTTAGGTGTCAAAGTAGGCGACACTGTCATAGTGCGCAGGGCTGGGGATGTGATCCCACAAATAGTGTCTGTAGTACTGGAACAGCGGCCAGACAATGCGCGTGACATCCTGTTTCCGACCCTTTGCCCTGTTTGTCAATCCAGCATTGAACGGGTTGAAGGTGAAGCGGTAGCGCGCTGCACAGGTGGGTTATTTTGTGGGGCTCAGCAAAAAGAAGCGCTGAAACATTTTGTCTCCCGTAAAGCTATGGATATTGAAGGCTTAGGTGACAAAATCATCGAACAGCTGGTCGATCAGCAACTGGTGAAAACTCCGGCCGATATTTTCCGTCTGGATATGCCGGCTTTAGTGGGTCTTGAGCGAATGGGCGAAAAGCTGGCGCTTAAACTGCTGAAATCCATCGAAGATTCAAAACAAACCACCTTACCGCGTTTTATTTATTCCTTAGGTATTCGTGAAGTAGGGGAAGCCACAGCGCTGAACTTAGCCAGTCATTTTGCCACTTTGGATGCATTACAGCATGCAAGTCTGGAGCAACTGCTGGAAGTGCCGGATGTAGGGGCTGTGGTGGCAGGCAATATTCAGCATTTTATGGCTGAAGAACACAATGCTGTGGTGATAGCTCAGTTGATTGAGGCTGGCATCCATTGGCCTGTGATTGAAAAACAACAGCAGGGGGAACAGCCGCTGGCAGGCTTAACTCTGGTGCTGACCGGTACATTAATTAGCATGGGCCGGGATGAAGCCAAAGAAAAACTGCAGCGTTTAGGCGCTAAAGTATCAGGTTCAGTATCGGCCAAAACCTATGCCGTAATAGCAGGCGATAATGCAGGCTCTAAACTGGCGAAAGCCACTGAGTTGTCTGTACCTGTCTGGACAGAGCAGCAGATGCTGGATCTGTTTTCGCTGCATGGGCTGAACTGACATGTCGCAGTTTTATCCGCTGCTGGATAAGTATGGTCTGACCCGGATACCACTGCGTTTTTACGCTGTGTTGTTATTGCTGCTCAGGCCTTACATGCTGTGGATCTTAGTGCTGACGATGCCGGAAGGCGGCGATAAATTACTGGCGGCAGTTTATCCCAAAAGTAATGACTTCTTAACCGCTTGTCTGATCTGTGCACCTGTACTTTTGGTGGTCGCTGCTCTGAGTCAGCGTAAAGAGAAGGGCCGCCAGGGCTGGTTCAAATTATGGCGTCAGAGCCGTTGGATCATGTTGGCTGTTGTAGTCACAGACTTAGTACATAGTCTGACCCACTTACCCAGTTACGTGATGCTGAAGGCGCCCTGGTTATTGATTTCGCCTCTGTTGCTGTTACTTAGCTTATGGTGGCTGCTGAAAAATTCCGTGATGAAACAGGTGGTGACTGAGTGGCCTTAACCGCGTTTTAAATAGCTATTTTCTGCTGGCTTTGCAGCTGGAGCCAGCGTTTTTGTTGTTCTTCATTCAGTTTGGCTTTGGACAACATGACTTCACATTGCAACCGCAGTTCTTCGGTTTGAATGGAAGCATCAATAGTGTCGGTCGAGCGCAATGACTGAAGCAAGTTCAGTGCTATGCCTACATTACCCGGCATAATAGTAAATGCCTGAATAAAGGCATTTAACGCCTGATGCCACTGACCTTTTTCGTACAACAGAACGGCGTTGTTGTTAAATTCTCTGGGTCCCATAGGTAAGCTTTCACGTTCCTTTTGTTCTTGTTTGAGGTAGATCAGAAACACCGGATCGGCGTTTTTCAGCTTGTTCTCGTCTTGTGTCAGTTGTCTCAGTAGTTCCCTTGAACTGCTTAATAAACCCACTTCATGCAAAGCTTTGGCTTTATCCAGCAGATCTTCAGGGCCCTGTGCAGTCTGAGTTTTATCCAAAGCCAGTAACAGCTGTTTGGCTTTATCTATCTGATCTTTCAGATAATAAATCCGTGCCTGCACCACAGCTTGTTGTTCGGCCTTGTGTTGCTCCGGGAACAATTCGCGCATATTGCTTAAGGTCTCATTGGCAACTTTGGACAATCTGTTGGTTTGTTCTGCTTCATCCACACTTAAAGCATAATCAATAGAAGCGCGCGCCAGATTCAGATAGAGATCTGGCTGTTCATAAATAGAAAAACGGGCAAACCTTAGCAAATCTTTAGCTGCTTTAAACTGCTGTTCATAGTCATGGGTTAAACGCGACAGGTTCATCAGTTTTTGTTGACGCAATAAATTACGTGGCGCTATATCTGCCGCTTGCAAAAGTTCTGATTGAGCTTTTTTATACATGTGCTGGCGCAGGTGGATCTCAGCCAATAAATCCAAAGCAGCCAGTTTTAAATCCGCTTTATCTAACAAAGGCTGTAGCAGTGATATGGCCTCAGAAAAACGTTCGCGCTGAATTAAACAGCGCGCTAATCCCAGTTTTACCCAACGCAGATTGTCGTTATGGATCAGGTTGCTGTAAAACTGCTCGCTTTCAGTCCAGCGACCGGCCTGTTGCAGGAGCTCGCCTTTGATTTTCAACAGCATGCTGTTGTATTTGGGCTGATAATCTTGCTCCAGCCATTGGTCCAGTAGTTTCAGTGCTGGTTCGGTTTTCTTTTGATCCATCAGACTATACAGAGGACGGAATAAGTTTTTACGCTGCACTGTACGATCGATGCGGGCTTTTAAGTCTTTAATGGCGTAAGGCTTCACCATAAATTCGTCAGGTTGTAACTCTAAAACACTATGCACCAGGCTGGGGTCTGTTTCAGCGCTGATAAAAATAAAGCCAGTACTGTGGCTAAACAAATTACGGGCTTTTAATTCCTGATACAGCTGATAGCCATCTTTACCATTTAAATTAAAAGAGCAAATGATCAAATCAAAGGTTTTGTCACGGCACTGGGTTAAAGCAATAGCGGAATTTTCTGCATAGGTAAAACTGCTGTAGCCCAGTGTTTCCAGGGCATAACGCAGATAATTCTGGGTTAAAGGTTGCTCGTCAACAACCAGAATTTGGATGTCTTTATTAAGTTTTACAGCCATAAATGAATCAACACGGATTATCATTTCTATCAAATATAGCCGGAATAAAGCTAAAAATCTGTAAATTTTTAAATGAATTCAACAGGTAGTATTTTTCTATATAAGAAAAATTGAGTATAAATGAAAAAGTGATAAAAACATGAAAGAAGAGGTGATTAAAAACAATAGGTTAAGGTTTTTCTGGATGCTACCGGGTTCAAACCAGTCCGCCTTGGTCTTGTGTAAAGAGTGCGATGGTTTTTTTCGAAGTGATGGTGGATGGTGGATGCTACT
>CAMLSF010000150.1 GCA_946482615.1 uncultured Chromatiaceae bacterium
CAGGCCTTCGAAGTGTAGCTCAGGAGCATCAGGCCTTAGTGTATAAGCCTTTTTTCTCCATGCCACGGTAGATATACAGCATCTGGGCCAACGAAATCAGGTTGCTGACTAACCAGTACAGCACCAGACCACTTGGGAACCACAGGAAGAACACGGAGAACACCACTGGCATCCACAGCATAATTTTTTGCTGCATTGGATCCGTCACTGTCATAGGTGTCAGTTTTTGCATCACAAACATACTGATACCAAATAACACTGGTAACACATAGTATGGGTCTTGGGTGGATAAATCCTGGATCCACAACATAAACGGAGCCTGACGTAATTCCACACTCTCAACAAACACCCAATACAAAGCCAGGAAAATTGGCATTTGCACCAGCATAGGTAAGCAACCACCCATAGGGTTTACTTTTTCTTTGCGGTACAGTTCCATCATAGCCGGGCCCATCTTTTGACGGTCGTCTTTATAACGGGCCTGCAATTCGTCAATTTTTGGCTTCAGATTACGCATCTTGGCCATAGACTCGTACTGCACTTTGGTCAGAGGATACATGACACCTTTAACTATTAAGGTGATGATGATAATAGCCACACCCCAGTTGCTGACAAAACCCTGGATCAAGGTCAGTAACCAGAATAAAGGCTGGGAAATAAACCATAAGAAACCGTAGTCGACAGTCAGATCCAGACCGTCCGCAATAGCGGCTAAGTTATCCTGATCCTTTGGACCAGCATAAAAAGTAGAAGCGATCGTCAGGCTTTCACCTGCTGGTATTGTCAGCTCAGGACCTTTCACACCCACAATGCCATTGCCGTTATTCACTAAGCTATACAGCTGATTGTCTGCAGTTTTTTCAGGAACCCAGGCAGCTACAAAGTAGTGCTCCAGCATAGCCACCCAACCCCCTTTAGTGGATTGTGCCAGGTTGGTTTCCTGCATATCTTCAAAATCGTATTTTTCATAACGTTTTTCAGAGGTAGAAAAAGCTGCACCACGATAAATCGGCATCATCATGCTGCTGCTTTCACCATTATTAATGGTTTGCACCAGATGCTGGTAAGGCTGAACTAACTTGGTTTGAGCACTGGTATTTTTCAGTAAATATTCTACCCGGACATCATATTTTCCAGCGGTAAAGGTATAGCGTTTTTCAATCTCTAAACCGTTATGGTTAAAGGTTAATGGCACTACCACCTGCTGCTCGCCATTGGCAAGCGTGTAACTGGTTTTATCTACTGAATACACTGGACGACCGCTGTTACGTTTGTCATCCGGGCCGTCTGCCAACAAGCCAGACTGGGCTACATATTCAAAGCCATTGAGTTTGCGCATCAGCTGATAAGGCTGATCGCTGTCTTTGGTCAGGGTAAAAGCAGGTAAAGTTAAATCAACAATATCGCCACCTTTAGTGTCGATCTGTACTTTTAAAACATCAGTACTGACGGTGATCACCTGTTGAGTAGCGACTGGTGCAGCAGGTTGAGCTGAAGTGCCTGAACTGCTTAATTGTAAGTCGGCTGAGCCAGCTGAAGTGGTTGTGCTTGATTCAGTGACCTGAGTTACTGGTTTAGGCGCGTGATCCGTTTGCCATGCCTGCCATAACAATAAGCTAACGAAGGCGAGGGCTATCACTAATAAACTGCGTTGAGAATCCATCTGTTAGTTAGTCTCTTTCTGCTTTTGTGGAACCGGGTCTTCACCACCGGGATGTAAGGGGTGACATTTTAATAAACGTTTTGTAGTTAACCAACCACCTTTTACAGCACCGAAGCGTTCTATGGCTTCAATGGCGTAATGAGAACAGGTGGGATAAAACCGGCAACTGGGTCCAAATAATGGACTGATCAACTTTTGATAACCACGTACAGTGGATATCAGCAGTCTTGCACCAGTGTTTTGTATTGGCGAGCTATTTTGCCCCATAACTTATCCAGTTGCTTGTGCAATTCTTCATTGGGCGTATTGCTGATATCACCTTTTACCATCAAAACTAAATCAACAGGCGGAAGTTCATGTTGGTGCAGCCGAAAGCTATCCCGTGAACATCTTTTGATGCGGTTTCGATGCGTGGCTAATTTAACACGTTTTTTGGCAATAGTCAGACCAAGTCTTGGATGAACAGACTGATTAGGCTTACACAAGATAGTAAAGAGAGGAGAAGAAACCCGGAAAGGATTTTGGAAGACATTGTCGAATTCGCGGGGAGTTAACAGACGTAACTCCCTGCTGAATGTATAGCTGACCACGCAGCGCTTAAAAAATTAAGCGACAGTTAAGCGTTTACGGCCTTTAGCACGACGACGCGCTAATACTTGACGACCATTTTTGGTAGCCATGCGAGCACGAAAGCCGTGGACGCGAGCACGTTTTAAAACGCTAGGTTGAAATGTTCTTTTCATAACTTCGTCCGTCCGGTCGATATTTACTAAGGGTCTGTGTTTTAGTAAAAACCAAAACGCAGCGATTAAAAAAGAGCGCGAATTCTAAGCGGGCCAGCTGCTGTTGTCAATGCAGATCCTTCTGTTTCTGCTGTTCTGATCATTATTTTTTATCGATCCTTAAAAGTTGTCCACAAGGCAGGTCTCTTAACTGGGATAAAATGTGAGTTGTTTTTTAAAACAGCGGTTTTTGGACCGCTTTGGTCTGATCTTTTACTTGCATATCAGTAAATAGAATAAGAGGTTTATTTTCATTTAAAACAGTGTGTTACATAATGTTTATGCCGCTCATCGCATTTTTGCAAAAGTCAATATTGAACTTGTGGATAAGATCGTACGATAATGCTGCTCTTTTCACTTACGCCTGCCTAACTAAATAATAATTATTAGGGGCTTTTGGAGATATGGTGTATCAGTCCGTTTGGAAAAATTGCCTCGAAGCGCTCCAGGCCGAGCTACCGGCTCGTGATTTTGGAACCTGGATCCGTCCATTACAAGCTGACAGCTCGCATGACGCACTGACTTTGTATGCGCCAAACCGCTTTGTGCTGGATTGGGTGCGTGACAAATACCTGAACCGGATCAATGAGCTGATCCAGGGCTACTGTGGCGATCATGCGCCACGGTTACGCTTTGATGTTGGTTCAACCCAAAAGCCTTTGGCTGCCCCTGTGAATCAATTGCCACGGGTTGCACCAGCTGCAGCTCCGGTAGCGGCAATGCCTGAGCCGGCACCAAAAACTATAGTGAACAGCAATGTAAATGCTAAACACAACTTCGATAACTTTGTAGAAGGTAAATCGAACCAGTTAGCGCGTGCTGCAGCTAAACAAGTGGCCGATAACCCAGGCACTGCCTATAACCCGCTGTTTTTATACGGCGGCACAGGTTTAGGTAAAACGCACTTATTGCATGCGGTTGGTAACGGTATTCTGGCGAAAAAGCCGGATGCCAAAGTGATTTATATGCACTCAGAACGTTTTGTACAGGATATGGTAAAAGCCTTACAAAACAATGCGATAGAAGAGTTTAAGCGCTATTATCGCTCTGTGGATGCGCTGCTTATTGACGATATTCAATTCTTCGCGAAAAAAGATCGTTCCCAGGAAGAGTTTTTCCATACTTTTAACGCCTTGCTTGAAGGGAACCAGCAGATCATTTTAACCAGCGATCGGTATCCAAAAGAAATAGACGGCGTGGAAGAACGCTTAAAAAGCCGGTTTGGCTGGGGTTTAACTATAGCGATCGAACCCCCTGAGCTGGAAACCCGGGTGGCGATCCTGATGCGTAAAGCGCAGGAGATCAATATTCGTCTGCCGGAAGAAGTGGCGTTTTTTGTCGCTAAACGCCTTCGCTCTAATGTGCGTGAATTAGAAGGCGCGCTGAACCGTATTTCTGCCAACGCTAACTTTACTGGCCGTCCTATTACCATCGACTTTGTCCGCGAAGCATTACGCGATATGCTGGCGTTACAGGACAAGTTGGTGACTATCGAAAATATTCAGAAAACTGTGGCCGAGTATTACAAAATACGGGTGGCAGATTTATTGTCGAAACGTCGCAGTCGTTCTGTGGCCCGTCCCCGTCAAATGGCGATGGCTTTGGCAAAAGAGCTGACGAACCACAGCTTGCCGGAAATTGGTGATGCTTTTGGTGGCCGTGACCACACCACTGTTTTGCATGCGTGTCGTAAAATCGAATCGTTAAAAGAAGAGACGCATGAAATTAAAGAAGATTTCCAAAACTTAATTCGAACATTGTCTTCATAATAGGGAATGGTGATGCAATTTACTATTGAACGCGACGCTCTGCTCAAACCCTTACAAATGGTGTCAGGTGCTATTGAACGGCGCCATACTTTACCTATTTTGTCGAATGTGTTGATTGAAGCGCGCGAAGACGGCCAGCTGATCCTGACTGGTACAGACTTGGAAATTGAACTGGTGGCCATGTCACCTATCCAGCAGTTAATCAGCCCGGGTCGTATTACTGTACCGGCGAAAAAAATTCTGGATATTTGTCGCAGCTTACCTGACTCTTCTTTATTACATGTCACAGTACAAGGTGAAAACTGTGTGGTCAGCACAGGCAAAAGTAAATTCACCTTGTCCACCTTAAGTGCCAACGATTATCCAAATTTAGAAAGCTGGCAAGGTGAGGTCGACTTACAGTTGCCACGCAATCAGTTGCGTCATTTATTAGATGACACCGCCTTTTCAATGGCGAACCAGGATGTGCGTTATTACCTGAACGGTTTGTTATTTGAAGTGGATAACGGCACTTTGCGTTCTGTGGCGACAGACGGTCACCGTCTGGCCATGAGTTCTATCGAATTGGCGGCGACGGCTGGCCATCAAAAACAAATCATTATTCCACGCAAAGGTGTGCTGGAGGTGATGCGTTTACTGATAGCCGATGAGCAGCTGGTGACTTTAAGTTTAGGCCAAAACCATATTCGTTTAACCGACACTCAGTTCAGCTTCAGCTGTAAATTGATTGACGGTCGTTTCCCTGATTATCGCAGGGTATTGCCACGCAACAGCACTAAGCTGGTGACTGCGCATCGTGATGTACTAAAAGATTCCTGTGTTCGCGCTTCTATTTTGTCGAACGAAAAATACCGTGGTGTGCGTTTTACTTTAAGTTCAGGTGAGCTGCAGATAGTGGCGAATAACCCTGAACATGAACAAGCGGAAGAAACCATCGAAGTGGAATACCAGGGTGAGACGCTGGAAATTGGTTTTAATGTTGGCTACTTGCTCGACGTGCTCAATACCTTATCAACAGACCTGGTGGTGCTGCATTTAAGTGATGGCAACTCCAGTGCGCTGATTGAAGGTGTAGCGGCTAAATCAGGCGCCATGTACGTTGTGATGCCAATGCGTTTATAGTGAATGGCATTAAATACGCTTAGAATTCAGCAGTTTCGCAACATTGCCGAAGCTCAGTTAGAGTTTCGTTCCGGGATAAACCTGATTTATGGCGAAAATGGCAGCGGCAAAACCAGTTTGCTCGAGGCCATTTATTATTTGGCGCATGGTCGTTCGTTTCGCAGCAGCAAGCCAGAAAAACTGATCCGCTATGAGCAACCGGCATTTTTACTCAATGCCAAAGTGGAAATGGCGGGGCAGTTATTAAATCTGGGTTTGCAGCGCGAACGTGAAGGCGAGTTACGGATGCGGTTAAATGGCGAAGACCTGAACCGTGTCTCTGAACTGGCGCAATTGCTGCCGGTTCAATTGATTACTCCAGAGAGCTTTAAGTTATTACTGGGGGGGCCAAAAGAAAGGCGGCAGTTTTTCGATATGGGATTGTTTCACGTGGAACAGAGTTTCTATTCCTTGTGGAGCAAATTACAACGTGTACTGAAACATCGGAACGCCTTGTTAAAAACACAAAAGCGTTATAACGATGAATATGCCTACTGGGACCAGAATCTGGCCAGTTTAGCCTTTGAGTTACAGGCGTTGCGTCAGCGTTATATTTTGGCTTTGGATGCGGCTGTGCAGCCTTTGCTGACAGATGCGCCCAGGGCTTCGGGTTTAACCCTGCAACTTTATTCAGGTTGGCCCGACCGTATCGATACGCCGGAACAATTGCAGCAATTATTGCAGCAGAACTTTCTGCAGGACTTGCGTTTAGGACATTGTCAGTTTGGCCCACAAAAGGCGGATCTGAAGCTGAAAGTGGCGGGCCAGGCTGTCGAAGAAGTGTTGTCGCGTGGACAACTGAAAGTATTACTCTTTGCGCTGAAAGTGGCGCAAAGCAACGTGATTTATAACTATGGCCATAAAAAGCCAGTGTTATTAATTGATGATTTGGCCTCGGAATTAGACGATAATTCCAAGCGTCATATATTTAGTTTTTTAAACACCATTAATTCGCAGGTATTTATTTCAGCGATTAATACTGACCAGGTTTTACCAGCAATACCGGATCTGAATCCGGCATTGTTTCACGTGGAACATGGACAGATAACAATACGGACAGAATGAAGATGGCCGAAGAACATATTTACGACTCGTCGAGTATCAAAGTATTAAAAGGCCTGGATGCCGTACGTAAAAGACCCGGTATGTATATCGGTGATACGGACGACGGTTCAGGTTTACACCACATGGTATTCGAAGTCGTCGACAACTCCATCGATGAAGCCTTAGCGGGCCACTGTACTGATGTGTGGGTGACTATCCATACCGATAACTCAGTGTCAGTTCGCGATAACGGTCGTGGTATTCCTACAGATATGCACGAAGAAGGTGTATCTGCAGCTGAAGTCATCATGACGGTATTACACGCCGGTGGTAAGTTTGATGATAACTCCTACAAAGTTTCAGGTGGTTTGCACGGGGTAGGTGTTTCAGTAGTAAACGCTTTATCGGACAAATTAGAATTAACCATTCGCCGTAAACAGCAAGTGCATTCACAAATCTACCGTTTAGGTGTGCCAGAGGCGCCATTAGCTGTAGTAGGTGAAACTGAAGGCACTGGTACTGCTATTCGCTTCTGGCCAAGCCCAACCATTTTCAGCGATATCAATTTCCACTACGATATTCTGGCCAAACGTTTGCGTGAACTGTCGTTCCTGAACTCTGGCGTCAGCATTATTCTGACCGACGAACGCGACGACAAAACCGACCATTTCAAATACGAAGGTGGTATCGAAGCTTTTGTGCAGTACTTAAACCGCACTAAAACCCCGGTTCACCAAAAGGCTTTTTACTTCACTTCACACCGTGAAGAAGATGGTATTTCTGTTGAAGTGGCGATGCAGTGGAACGATTCCTTCCAGGAGGGTATTTACTGTTTCACCAATAACATCCCACAACGGGACGGTGGTACTCACTTAGCAGGTTTCCGTTCTGCTTTAACCCGGGTGTTAAACACCTATATGGAGCACGAAGGTTACGCTAAAAAGATGAAAATCTCCGCCACAGGCGACGACGCCCGTGAAGGTTTGACAGCGGTGATTAGCGTTAAAGTACCAGACCCTAAATTCAGTTCTCAGACCAAAGACAAGCTGGTCTCCAGCGAAGTGAAGTCTGCTGTTGAAAGTGCGATGCACGAAAAACTGAATGAATACCTGTTAGAAAACCCGGGCGAAGCCAAAATTATCGTTGGCAAAATTGTTGACGCAGCCCGCGCCCGTGAAGCGGCCCGTAAAGCCCGTGAAATGACACGCCGTAAAGGTGCGTTAGATATCGCAGGTTTACCTGGTAAACTGGCCGACTGTCAGGAAAAAGATCCAGCCTTATCAGAACTTTACCTGGTAGAGGGTGACTCTGCGGGTGGTTCTGCCAAGCAGGGCCGTAACCGCAAAAACCAGGCTATTCTGCCGCTCAAAGGTAAAATCCTGAACGTAGAAAAAGCCCGTTTCGACAAGATGATTTCCTCTCAGGAAGTTGGCACCCTGATCACAGCTTTAGGTTGTGGTATAGGCCGTGACGAATACAACCCGGACAAAACCCGTTATCACAGCATCATCCTGATGACGGACGCCGACGTCGATGGTTCTCACATCCGTACTCTGTTATTGACCTTCTTCTACCGTCAAACACCGGAGCTGATTGAACGTGGTTACATCTATATTGCTCAGCCGCCTTTATACAAAGTGAAAAAAGGTAAGCAAGAACAATATATTAAAGATGACCCGGCTTTAACTGAGTACTTAACCACGCTAGCGCTGGATGAAGCGACCTTGCATGTCAATGCAGACGCACCAGGCATAGGTGGTGCTCAGCTGGAAACTTTGGTGCAGCTGTATCATAAAGTGTCAGCCACTATCACCCGTTTAAGCCGTAAGATCCCGTCAAACTTACTGAACGAGCTGGTGTATGTGCCTGCTATTACGCCTGAGCTGTGCAAAGACGCCGCTGCGGCAGAAAGCTGGGCCAAACATCTGGTGACCCGCTTACAAGAGCGTGAAGGTGATGGTTCAAGTTATGCGTACAGCATAGTGGAAGACCGTGAGCGTCATCTGTTTGTGCCAAAAGTGATCATCCGCCAGCATGGTATCGACAACGAATACCTGCTGCACTACGACTTTATCACTTCAGTGGATTACGGCCGCATTGTTGAATTAGGCACTGCAATCCGTGACTTAATTGAAGAAGGTGGTTATGTCCGCCGTGGCGAAAAAACTAAACCAGTAGAGAGCTTTGTTGAAGCGCTGGAATGGTTAATGGCCGAGTCGAAACGTGGTTTATATATCCAGCGTTATAAAGGTTTGGGTGAGATGAACCCAGAGCAGTTATGGGAAACCACCATGGATCCAAATACCCGCCGCATGCTGCGTGTGACTATTGAAGACGCCATTGGTGCCGACCAGCTGTTTAATACCCTGATGGG